>JAQGGX010000069.1 GCA_028289075.1 Candidatus Saccharimonadota bacterium
TCAAATACGACGGTACGGCTCCATTAGGAACTGTAAATTCACTCCATACGACCGCTCGAAGACCTGGAATCTCTGGCACCACGAACGAAAAGGTTAATGGCATATCAATCACGGTTAACGGTATGACGATGAGTGCTCAAATTTCCAATGAACGCACGAGCTGGTCTCTTCTCGGCACGCAGTATACGAGCGATCTTCCGGACGGCACCTACGATGTGGTTGCCCGATTCACCGATGACGCAGGTAACACGGGACAGGACACTACGGTTGATGAGCTGATCGTTGATAATTCTCAACCATTATTGACCCTAAGTGCAAATCCAGAGGTTACCAACAAGAAACCATTCCCAATAACGCTTACAGCCAACAAGCCAATCAACCAACCTGCACTCGACGATTTTACGATCACGAATGGTAGCGCCACAGGCGTCACGAAGGTAGACGACCAAACATACACAATTGATATTTCGGCCACCGCAGAAGGTGATGTCACTATTCAGGTTCCTGAGGCAGCGCTAACCGACACTGCAGGCAATCCAAACAGAGCCTCTAATACTATTGTTGTTGTGTATGATGTCAGTAGTCCTACTGCTGTCATTTCGGGGAGTACCAGCAAGGCCCGCGGAGTTTTCGGCGTCGGCATCACGATTAGTGAAAAAGCTGGTATTGGTCTGACAGCAGATGATTTCGTGGTAGAGAATGGAGCCGCAAGCAAGCTCACGCATTCGGTGGACTATCAGTATGGACTCACTATTACGCCAGCATCTGATGGACCAGTGCGCATCCATCTGCCGGCTGGAGCTTTTACCGATGAGGCGAGTAATGGCAACCTCATCTCAAACACATTTGAACAAATCGTAGACTCCACGGCACCGGGCATCCCGACCGTAAAAGAGCAAGTAGTCACTAATCGAAGGCCCACAATCGAAGGCACCTATGACATCGCTAACACAGACAGGCTCGTTATCGGCATTGGTAAGAGGGTTTTCTCGACTACTGATCTTGCACCTATAATTGTTTTGGACAATGGTAAATGGTCTATAGATTTCTCAAAAACGAGTATCTCGTTTGAATACGGTGTGTACGATATTTACGCTACTGCCTATGATGATGCGGGCAACCCTGCAAACGACACGACACATGACGAATTAGTGATCGATAGTCCTTATGGATCGGATATCTCCGGAACGGTTGACGCGCTAAAGACAGCCGATAAAACTCCTGAACTGACCGGTACGGTGAATCGCCAGAACGCCACAAACACCGTCAAGATCGGCAACGAAACCTACGAGGCTATTAATAACAAAGACGGTTCATGGACACTGCCAAACGGCACTATCAAAGAAGATCTCGAAAACGGCACCTACGAAGTATCTTTGACTTTGGTTGATGACCTTGATGAAGGTACCGACACAACCAAAAATGAGCTTACCGTCGACGACATGGCACCAAGTGGAACCCTAACCCGCATCATTACAGAACTTGGCTCGCCACGGCTGTATGGCACGGTCGACCAGATTGGTACCGAAGTTACTGTGGAGCTCTACGGCAAGACCTATTATGGTAAGAGCACTGGTGATTACTCATGGGAAATCCCGATGAATACTATTGAGCCCCCTCTGCAACCTGGTAAACACCTTGCCACGATTACGCTGAAAAACCCGCTCGGCAAAGAAGCCTTCACGGTTGTACGAAGTGCGATTACTGTACTTGGAGCTGTGTCTAAAGAGCCGAGTCCGATGACTCCGCAGGATAATGAGTCGTTTGTACCTTCTATCGTGCGACCTGAAGCACCAAAGCCAGATATAGTTGAAACGCCAAAAGTTG
Organism: Candidatus Saccharimonadota bacterium; assembly: GCA_028289075.1. Lineage (GTDB taxonomy): Bacteria > Patescibacteriota > Saccharimonadia > Saccharimonadales > JAQGGX01 > JAQGGX01. The sequence continues at coordinate 1,828 of JAQGGX010000069.1, forward strand.
TCCAGCCTGATCAGCCGATCGCCGCCGCACCACGGCCCGTCAAGGCAAAAGCCACTGCCAAAAAATCATCCATCCCAGCCAGTATCATCGCGCTTTGCGTGACCGCTGCGCTCGGAACGGTTGGTGGGCTCTTCTATATCGTCGCCTGGAAGAAGCGTCGTAAGAAGGAAGACGAAAAAGACAAAGATGGAAAACCCGAAAACGATGGCCTCGACTTCGGTATGTAGGAGGCAGTACAACTTTAGCTATAAATTTCACAGTAATTGCAAGCAAAGGACGTATAATACCCACAATGATAAAAGCCGAAAATCTGTACAAAAAGTACCGCAAAAAAACAGCGGTTGATAACATCTCCTTTGAAGTAGAAACCGGCAAAGTAACAGGGTTCCTGGGGCCTAATGGTGCGGGCAAATCCACCACGATGCGCTTAATGCTGGGACTCGATAACGGCCCGGGCGTAACGACATTCGACGGCAAACTGCTGCAAAAATACGCTCAACCTTCACAAGTAGTGGGGGTGTTGCTCGAGGCTAAAGCATTCCACCCAACCCGCTCAGCCCGTAATCACCTCAAAGTCCTTGCTGATGCCGCTGGGATCAGCGACAAGCGAGTAGATGAAGTGCTTGATATCGTAGGACTCAAGGATGTTACCAAGGGCCGTCCTGGCAAGTTCTCTCTTGGTATGAGCCAGCGGCTGGGTATCGCGGCCGCACTTCTTGGCAAGCCAAAATGTTTACTGCTCGATGAACCTGCGAACGGACTCGATCCTGAGGGGATCGTCTGGCTCAGGGAATTCCTCAAGTTCTATGCCGATCAGGGTAATGCCGTATTTGTATCGAGCCACTTGTTGAGCGAAATGTCCCAGATGGCTGATAATGTGGTCGTCATTGGTAAAGGTAAGTTGATTGCCAGTACGTCGATGACTTCTCTCCTCTCCGGAAGTGCGCATTCTAGCGTGTTCGTGCGAACCAACAATGTCCCTAAACTCGAAAAAGCTCTGAAAGCAGCCAAATTGTCCGCACTCAAACAGAACGGCGGTCTATCAGTGACGGGTGCCAAGACCGATGAAGTTGGCACGGTCGCTTTTGCTGCGGGCCTGCCAGTGCTAGAGCTCAGTAGTCACTTGGCATCACTTGAAGACGCATTCCTGGAACTTACTTCGGATTCACAAGAGTACCGTACCCACGATGCAAAGGAAAAGGAAGCGAAATCATGATTCCACTACTACGTTCTGAATTCCGGAAGCTATTCACAATTCGTTCAACGTACATCATCTCGGGAATAGCACTACTACTTATCACCTTCATCAGTTTTTACGTGATGGGGTACAAGGGAGTGGCTGAGAACCCGGAACTACTGATGAGTGCGGCACGCGTTCCGACCCATGTCATAGCCGTACTGATTTCGATCGTCGCTATATTGTTGATGACACATGAATACCGCTACAACACCATCATGTATACGCTAACGTCTTCAAACAGCCGCAGCAAAGTGCTGCTGGCAAAAATACTGGTTGTGTCGACCTACGTGCTTGCATTTACCGCGTTTGCTATCGTGTACTCCATCGTAATGGCTCGTATCGGCGTGATGGTTAAGGGTGTCCCGCTGGTACCACAGCAGATGTACTACTGGGATGTGATATGGAAGTCACTGTTCTATGTCTGGGCTAATGCGATGACTGGTCTGTTGTTTGCGGCCTTATTCCGGCATGTCGTCGGAGCAATTGTTGCCATTTTCGTGATTCCTAGCACGGTTGAACCTCTACTAGGACTAGTGCTGAAAGAAAACACAAAATACCTGCCGTTTACCGCGCTTGAACAGGTGAATATGGGCGCGGCTCTATCCCCTGGTAAGGGCGCCGCAATATTCCTGATATATCTGGCAGCTGGGTGGATTGTTGCCTGGGTTCTGTTCCTGAAACGCGACGCTAATTAGGTTTCGTGTGCTAGTTTGTGCGTCTAAATAGGTGTAGCACCATTGCGACCGAGCCATCCCAGCCAACGCACGAGTCGGCTTTCGGTTGCTGGTTTTTCTGTGAGGGCAGCGGTGAGGCGCTGGGCAGTATCCATGGAAGTTCTATTTTTGCCCAAGTGCCGATCGCGAATAGCCCGTCTCTTTACTCCAGTTTGTTCGCTTGTATAAGATGACTGTCCGCCCGCATCGCTGCGAACTTCTGCCAGGTAGTCACCGGGATTGTAGTCTTCCATACCCAGCCCACCATCGTCGGTGCGGTATATTTCGTAATGACGTAAAGTACCCTCGCTACGGTCGCGAAGGTTTGCCTGAATAATTATAACTTCACCATTTTTGCTCTGCTGGAAGGGGATCTGTCGAATCGTTAAGTGAGTCCACTCACTCCCTGGATCCTCGATCCTAACACTTCCGAAGTTTTGCTTGGCTTGGAGGAGGCTCCGAACTTCAAGCCGGTTGCTAGCCGCTACGAGAGTGGTCTCAATAGCAGCATAGTTGGCTGAAAATGGTTCGGGCAGTTGTTCACCGCCAAAAGAATGACCCATCTCTTAATTATATCACATTTATATAAAAATAGCAATCATAAGCAGAGGAGTTTAGCTTTTGAGCAAGAAAACCTCTGCGGTTTTTGGAAGTAAACTTGCCTTATTCTGCATCTGAACGAGGCTCGACGCGTAAGCCTTCGTCAAAGCGAGTACGCTCCGAAGAGCTGATGCGCTTGGTGAGGATTCCTTTTCTGTCTACGGTCAGCAGCCCACGCATACCGAGCTCGAGTAGTTGTGTCTTCTGATGCCGCGGTGAGCGGAGATATTTTCTAACCATGGCTGCATGTTCCAGGGATCGCAGGGCAACGAGTGGTTCTGCGGCAACAGGGTGGATGTCAAAACCTTCTTCTTCAAATATCCGGGTCTGACGCCAGAGTGAAGCCCCGGAACTTATCAGCGTGAACGGGCCGCCCCTTGCTATATCCTGGAATAGCTCCCCGGTCAGTCTTGCATTTGCTGCGGTGTCGAGGCTCTTTTCTTCCAAAAGTTTATCTATCTGAAGGTCTGGAAACTCCTCATCCAGGTACATTCTCATGCTTCGGGCCTCAGATATAGAATGCGGGCGAGTATGTCCTCCACTGAAGGCTGCAGTATCAACCAATCCCTCTGTTGCGAGCACGCCGAGGGCAGTTACGCGCATACGTGCTTCTATGGGAGGCAACCATACGTCGGGCGGGGTATCTGCGTCCCATTTGCGCCCCAATACAATAGCTGTACGAGGGATGTCTTGGTATTCAGATATGTCCGGAACACGCATAATTACAACATACTTTACAACGATAATTGCTGTTTTGCAATACCTCGTTACGACGACTATCCCCTCACAGCAAGTAAGGGAGCAAATGCATGAGGTGGTTTAGAAAAAAGCCAGCTCCTAATGTTAATATAAGTACAGATGGGGACTGTATGATTCAGTATTACAAAATTTCACAACTGTTTGGATATAAGCAGTTTAACCAGAATGTTCTTGTTACAAAAGTGATTGTTAGGATTGGTAATTTCCAGTTTTACCCCGGTGCAGAAATTAATCGTGGAATTAATGTTGATGGCTTAGACCTGTTTTTTTTGATGACTATGAACCGTACCGTCAAGGTGGACTACGATCCTAATAGTAAGATATACCAAATTATAGGTGTCCAAAATGGCTAGAGAACCCAGACCATTGCCCAAACCAAACATTAACTTCGTTAACGTACCGAAGTCGGGCGGAGATGGCATTGAAGCTTATCAGAGGGCGAATGACAAACGCATTAAGGGCATTGAAGACCTTACTAAAGCCGTTCTTGTTGTGGCGTTAATATCGCTAGTCGGTATCGTAGTAGCGGTCGTTGGCTTACTGCTTGACCAAATGCATTTCAATAATCAGACTTATAGACAAGACAGCAGTGATAGTCAGGCACAAATACGGCTCCTGCAAGACGAAATTAATCAAATTAAAGGCAACTAATGAGCAAAAAACTTTTCAAGCGACTAATTAAGAAAGCTTCGCAGCCAGTTCCAAAAGAACAGGACGAATAGCGACTTCCCTGAAGTTGTACCTAAACACGAACTCATTTACATAAGACTGTAAGTACTTGGGTGATACGTGCCGTCAATTGACCGCTTAAGTTGGCTCCAGAAGCCTTCAATGGTGTTGGTGTGCGAGGTGCCCCGAACATACTCCAGCTTCGAATGGGTTACTGTCGTATGTATAGCCGAGCTTCTTTAGGTTTTTATATACAGGGAATTCATCACTCTGAATGTGCGTGCCCGGTGCAATGCCATGTTGAATCTCAGGAATTAGCACACGTGATAAAATGCTTTACAAACTTAATATATTATAGTGCTTATGCTTAGTTGTTTTTGATTGTTTGATTTTGTTTTCTAATCCGATGAGTTGCAAAGGCTATTAAAATTATTCCGCCTATAACTCCTGTTGTTGCATTGTTCCTCAGATTTTCAGATGTTTGGAGCGCTTGATTATCACAGTTAAGACCGTCTAGTTGGTTAGTGGAATTACTATGGATCGATTGGCACCCCTGTGAAGTAGTTTCCAGGTAGTTGCCTGGCTTATCTAATGCCAACACCCATGCACCCCAACCTAAAACGAGAATTCCAAATATCAGAACGATACGCATATTATAAGTGTACCACTTAAGCTTTTAAACGATTACTTGCTGTGAGGGGATAGTCAGCGCTTATAGAATTCATTTTTGTTTGGAAAGTATTCGGAGTATTGTGGAGGTATAAAGGATAGCAGCTGTGCATGAAGAAGATGACAATCGTTCGGAGAGCGGTGGGATTATAAGCCTGATACTACTGCTTATCATAGGTGTTTGGGCTTATAACGTATGGTTCAAAACAGATAAGTGGATACTC
>JAQGGX010000073.1 GCA_028289075.1 Candidatus Saccharimonadota bacterium
AATATCTTTCCGCATGAGGATAAACGCTGTTCAGTCGACTAATTTAAATGTGTTTCACAGCTCATTTCAATAAATAGAATAGATGACTAACTTAAACTTCCTGAATGGTTACCGGAGTATTTGGTGTGGGAGCTCGTAGGCTAAGTCTTAACTCAATTAATAGACCAACTACTAAAAGCAGTAGCGCTACTACTAAAACTCTAAAAAATCGATTATTAGCCATTACTCTGAATTAGATAGTGGTCGGTTTTGGCTGGACCGCTACAACTTATCTGAATGGCAAGTATGGGGAGCCGTGTGAATCCTTCAAAATCAGTAGGATTGGGGAGTGTGTGGATGGCTAAGCAGTTTAGTTCCCCTATATTAGTGACGTGTTGAGCATCGGCTTCACTGCTACTTTGTGGCGCACTAGGGTAGGCTGTCTTGATCTTACCCACGAGCTGTTTAGCTTCCTCGGGACTTGTTACGGGATAGTTAAGAGTCTTTGCGGTACTGCAAGTAAGAGGATTACGGTGGCAGGTGTCTTCGTCGTGGGAGGAGATAGGCTTGCCGATGGTTGCTTCTATTTGAGCCGCGATTTCATCGACTTTTGCTTCTGCTACGGTGTAGTTCTCCCGGTCCTTTTTGATTTCGTAGGGACGGTAGAAGGCGAAGTAGGTTAGTATTGCGATTGCAGCAATTATGCCGAGCCACAACAGGGATTGCTTGGCAACCTTACTCAGCTTGTGCTTATCCATGTTGCTATTGTAGCAGCTCGTAACTAAAAGAGTTTACCGCGCAGTGCCTAGCAATTCAGCGGCATAATTTTTAAATGTGAGCAGGACTTCGTTGTCGAGGTCAATAAGTTCTGCTGCGCTCTGCTCCCGGTAGCTATCCGGGTCTACACCTCTTATTTCCCGGTTGCCGTAGACATCCAAAGAATCAGGCTCTGTGAGGCTTGTTGACCAAACGCCGTCCTTGTAAGACACCCATGGATCTACTGATGTGCGTATTCCCGGTTCGCCAGGTGAGGTTATCCTGAGTGCAGGGCTCGTGCCGTCGTTGAGATCGATACTAACATCATGAATACCTCTTTCCAGATCGGGTGTGCCATCGGGGTATTGGTATACCAGTAGTGATACATCTGCTGGAGAGCCGCCATATTGAGGCTTGTGCTGTAGGTAGCCCCAGCCGTGGTTATTTTCGCCATGGCCCCATCTCTTCGTTTGGATATTGTAGAATTTGAATGGTCCGATTTTGCTTGCTTTGCCTTTCATGGCATCAGCAGCGATCCTGGCGCCAACGGCGTTTACGGTTGTGAGCATAGCTTCGTCGCGGTTTTTGCTCTCGACATATTCTTTTGCTGCCACGATACGAGCTCCTTTTTCGAGAGCTTGTTGTGCGTCTATGCTGGCTTGCAGCTGCTCAGGAGACATGGTCTTTGTTGAAGCGGATGGAGAAGGAGAAAGAGAAGGAGACCGAGATGGGCGGGCTTCCGTATCTTGCGACGAACATGCTGCGAGGGCGAGTGCTGCTGCAACCGCAGCGGCGACTGTGCGTGGTCGTAGCCAGCGAGCGTGATTAGGATTATCGGGTTTTGACTCCTGAGGCTTAAACATAACTTCACATTACAATAATTAATGCATGTTGTAAACTAATCGTGAAGAAAATTTATGGAGCGAGTCTACGCACTGATTCAGCAAGCGGACTGTGCGGCCTAACAGGCCATACGAGCGTGGGGATGCTGTCGATTGCAGCGGCCTCGGCCTCGCGGTAGCCTGATATCTTTCCGAGCATATCGGGATTAAATGGTGACGGCAAAAAGTTAAGTAAGCGTTCTTCACCCTCTACGTCAAAAGCGATCCGACTTAAGCCCTCAGTAGAAAATATATCCGCAGGGTCACCATCCTCGAGGAAGCCATCCTCGAGGAGTGCCATAGTCTCATCTGCTGGCAGGCGTGGTTGATGGCTCTTTGTGCCACCTTCCGTAGCATCTTCGGTAATGACGGCAATACCCTTGTCTGTGTTACCAGTGGCCAACAATCCCATAAAGTAGGGCAGTCGTGATGCGAGTTTGGGCACTCTGTCGGCAATGATGTTAGCAATAGTAAGGTCGTGCATCAGACGTATTAAGCTTGTATGTCTTGGTTGTCGGGGCGTTCGTAGTCCGACGTACACACCATCTAAACCAATACGACCTAATGACCTCATCTCAAAACGGCAGCCTACACCAACTGCTTCGCCAATTGTACGATCAGCGATATTAGACTCGCGAAGCGAACTGATAGTATTGATACATGTGTTGAGATAAGTATAGGTCATATATGATCCACGCCACATTAAAGGCAGTATCATCATATATGCCGTTCATTAATAAATAAAGGTAAGTAGAAGTTATATGCCGGGCGGTATGTTGAGGTCTTCGAAGGTAATACTTCGCGGTCGACTGAGCCCCTGTACTATCTTCAGCTGCGGCCTGTCCGTGATAACAAGGGCGGTATTCCCTGGCTCTCGTGCAAGTAGCCCCGCAGCATCAAGTGCGTTTAAAGTGCGCCCCGGAAAAGCCTTGGTGGATACAGTGACGAAACGCTCGTGTATATCCGCGCTCGGGACTGGGATCACAACGGCAAGCTCATCAGTTTTCCTTACTGCTTCCAGGATGATTGTGTAGCCTCTTGCATTCATGAGTATGACTGTACGCTCCTAGAGATCGGCTCTGCCGTAAGTATTCTTACGGAACTCAACTATAAAAGTAAGTCTTTAGCGTGGAGATCATCAAAAATGATATGCCCAACAGGGCCGGTTAAGTGTCGTTGCGAATAATCAAAGAAAGCGATTTCTTCGATTTCACTGCTTTGTGCGGAGAGCTTGGTTGTATACGGCGAGGGTTTCATCGGCCATTTTGCGCCAGGAATATTTCTTGAGTCGCACATGACCTTTAGCGATCAGGTTTTTGCGTAATGTTTTGTCGCCCAGGACTTCGCTGACTTTCTCGGCGATATCACTAGCATCGGTGGCATCAAAGTAATGAGCTGCATCACCATATACTTCTGGCATACAGCTGGCGTTGCTGGAAACAACAGGAGCACCGTGTGACATAGCTTCGAGCGGCGGCAAACCAAAGCCTTCACTTAAGGAGGTAAAGACATATGCGCTGCAATGTTCGTACAGCCAACGCAGCTCTGCGTCGCTGACAAAACCTGCGAAGACAATATGGTTGTACGATGGCTGGCTCTTTGCCCAATTCTCGATTTCTACCAGGTGCTTTTCGGTGCGCTTACCGGTGATGACTAATTTCAAGTTTGGGCGTTTGTCATGCAAAATGTTGAAAGCTTCAATCATTTTAGGTAAGTTTTTGTGCGGAAAAGCGGTACCCACATAGAGCAAGAACTCATCATTTGTCTCTATACTGTCTGGTTTTTCTCCTGTAATGGCCATGGCCGGTTCGCTTGCTTCGTAGGTAACGACTAGTTTGTCTTTAGTAAAAGGCTGTAACTTTTCAAACTCCTGGGCGACGGTGTTGGTTGGGACGATAATGCGTGCTGATTTGCGGTGGCTCCACCATACTAGGAAACGATAAAGGCCCATTTTGAGCTTGTATACGAGTAGTGGCGTGCTACCGCGGCGAACGAAGTAATACATGGTGGTGTCGTGTGTGGTTGTAACGATGCGTCCAAAATAAAGTACAGGCTGTTGGGTCATCGTGAAATGCACGAGGTCGGGTTTGAGCCGATATACTTGCCACGCAAAACGGATTTGGTCTAGTGGGTTAAAGGAAAATTGCGGGAAAGGTGAAGAAACGGTAACGAAGTTTTTGTTTCTCATTTGCCACGGGTCATCCGGCTGGACGAGAATAGTGTAGTGGTTCGTAGTGTCGATATCTTGTAGATGTTCGATGAGACGGTCAGTATAACGGCCGGTTGTAGAGCGCCGTATGCGCGCATCAATGACAATATGCATGCCAACAGTTTACAATAGTACGTAATGAGCACAAACAAACTCCAATCCCAACTAGCCCGGTTTAGTCTATGGGTATTCTATGCGCTGCTCGGGTACATGCCGCTCCATATCTTCTTGTCTACGTGGATTGGGACGTCGGTTGGTGTCTTAGAGTTCGCAAAAGTCGCGAAGGACGGTGTGCTGGTGGTTGGGTTCCTGGCAACGCTTGGAGCAAGCGTAACGCAGCCTTGGTTCAAACAACTTTTACGCGACAAACTCGTCTGGTTGATTCTGGCATATGCAGGTCTGACGCTGCTACTCGCGGCTATTCGGCCAACCGATCAGGACGCCGAAATTTTAGGAATTGTGTATAACACGCGCTTCCTGCTTTTCTTCCTGTACGGCGCATTACTGACGCACCTCTTCGATGCACGCCATGTCTTGCGCAACGCCGTCAAAGTGACATTGAGCGTCGCAGTAATTGTGTTGTTTTTTGGGATCATTCAGTACACGCTACTACCAAATAATGCGCTGACCCATGTCGGTTATTCTCGGACAAATGGGGTTTTGCCAGCGTTCTTTATTGACGATAAGCCAGATCTAGAGCGGGCAATGTCAACGCTGCGTGACCCGAATTCGCTCGGTTCATACATTATTATTATCGGCTCACTCGCACTGGCATTCTTGGTACGGACCAAAAATAGGGATGTGAGGAAAGTGGCAACAGGACTGTTTATCCTCAGCTTACTTTGTCTTTGGTATACATTCTCACGTAGTGCCTGGCTTGGGTTTATGTTGTCAGCGGCGGTAATTATCGCAGCGCTGCTTGCGAAGTTTAAGCCAACGCTTGTGCGGTATCGCAAACAAATCATCGTGGGTGTCGTGATGGTGATGATTGTGGGTCTAAGTAGCTTGTACGCCCTCAAAGACAGCTATTTCGTGCAGAATGTGGTGCTCCATGCAGATCAGAGTACGACGCTCGAAGACCCAAACCAGTTACGTATTCGGTTCTGGAGTGAATCGACTCAAAAGATCGAAGACAATCCAGTCGGAGGAGGCCCCGGTACCGCTGGACTCGCATCCATCAGAAATCAAAAGCAGGGTGTGCAGCTGAACGAGAACTATTATTTGCAGATTGCGTCTGAGGTTGGAATTGCCGGTTTGCTGCTTTTCTTAAGTATTCTTGTGGTCGTTGTAGCGCGCTTGTACAAGTTGCGTCATAGCACGCTTGCGCTTGGGCTATTTGCTGCATTTGTGGGACTCGCATTTACAAACTTCTTAGTACACATTTGGTCAAACGAAGCAGTTGCCTATACCTGGTGGGGACTTGCTGGACTCGTACTATATATGCGCTCAACGAAATAATTACTTTTCGAGTGTTTGTGTGATCTTGTCGTAGATTGTTTGCGCGACTTTGGCCCAGTCGTATTTCTGTAACTGTTTTTGGGCTTTTTTCTGTAAGTCATCGCGCAACTTTTCGTCTTCGAGGATTAGAGTAAAAGCTTTGGCAATGCTGTCGGGGTTAGTATGATCAAAGTAGATGGCAGCATCGCCGGCAACTTCGCGGAATACGGGAATGTCGCTACACGCAAGCGGAGCGTACGCCACGGCCTCGAGTAGTGGCATGCCAAAACCTTCATAATGGCTTGCCCAGGTAAAGAGTGAGGCGCGCTGAAACAGAATATCTTTGGCTTCATCGGTGACGTACCCGATATGAAGCACAGCGTGTCCGGCATCTTGAGCTTCTTTGATCTTGGCTACTTGTTCGTCAGCATACCAGCCAACGCGACCAGCAATGACAAGCTGGTATTTGTCCCTGAGGCTTTTTGGCAAATGAGTATAAGCCTCTACGATATTTGCGACGTTCTTGCGTGGCTCAATTGTCCCGAGGAATAAAATATATGGCTTAGTAATGCCCGCTTCTTCTAAAACTTCGTCCTGGCGTGCTTGGGGATAATCGACATGTGCTGGCGGCGGAATGGGTGTTACCAGGATGTTTTCCAGCGGCACTTGGTATACATCATGAATTCGTGATTTGGTGAACTCAGAAACGGTGATAGTGAACTTCGAGCGTTTGATCTGACGCGGTGTAAAACGAATGAGATCACTTCTGAGCTTGGCTGATACATAATCAGGGAGATCGTAATACGTCATATCGTGCACGACGGTCGCACGAGGGGTACGGCCTATGCTCGGGTAATCAATGAAATTAGGGAAGAGGATGAAGTCGGCTTTTTGTTTCGTGAATAACTCAACGGGGAACTCAATGCCCCATCGTCGTAGTTGATATACGACTTTGCTCGGTACGAATCGATTTGGCCGATAGGTAAGGTTTGGAAGTACCGGCATGTGGGCAGTGTTACGCCTGCCAAGGAAATTGTAATAAAAGCCAACAAGCTTAACTTCGTCAGGGTACTGCTTGGCGAGCTGAACCATAACGCGCTCAGTGTAATAGGCGACGCCGGTTCGGTTGACCAGCATCGCGCTAGCATCAAAGGCAATTTTGATTGGTTTTGGCGTAAGTTTTTTCACGATAATAGTATAATGACCTGAGAGATGAATTACTTCAAGAGATTACAAAGCCGTTATCGCTACTCGGTGATTCTGCTTAAGCAACTTGTCATAACAGATTTTAAGCTACGCTATCAGGGGTCAGTGCTCGGATATGTGTGGTCATTACTGCGGCCACTTTTCCTCTTTGCGATCCTGTATGTCGTATTTGTAAAATTCTTACGCGTTGGTGCTGATGTCCCCCATTTTCCTATCTACTTGTTGTCCGGTATCGTACTTTGGAACTTCTTTTCCGAAATTACTACCGGTAGTGTCAGCTCTATTGTTTCGCGTAGAGATCTCATTCGGAAGCTCAATTTCCCAAAATACGTCATTGTGCTTTCGGTGGCTATCTCTGCATTGATCAACCTGCTCCTCAATTTACTCGTTATTGTTGTCTTCTTGGTGTTGAATCACGTTGATATTACTTGGGGCATGCTCTGGGTGCCACTCTATATGGGTGAAATCTTTATATTTGCGCTTTCGGTTGGTT
>JAQGGX010000086.1 GCA_028289075.1 Candidatus Saccharimonadota bacterium
ATGATGATAAGTATATAACACCTTAGCAAAAGTGTTGAGTTATAATTCATTTTATTTTGCAGCTTTGTGTTTCTTTGGGAGTGAAAAGTAGAACGTACTACCCTTGCCTTCCTCGCTTGCAAACCAGACTTTGCCACCAATTTGTTCAGCAATGCGCTTAATCATGTACAACCCCAGTCCTGTTCCGCTCGGCTCCTTGTCTATAATATTGTTGGCGCGGAAAAACTTTGTAAACAAATGCCGTTGCACGTTGGCAGGAATACCATAGCCATTGTCAGCCACGCCGATGACATACGAGTCGACTGAGTCCTTTAATGTAATGTGGACTTCGCCTCCCTCTGGGGTGTACTTGATAGCGTTTGAGACGAGGTTTGTGAGGACTTCTTTGATGAGTACAGGATCAGTAATGACACTGACCTTGTTGCACTGCATGTCGGTTGTCATGTCGATCTTCTTTTCATTTGCGAGGGGTTTAATGCCTGCAACGATATCGTCAATAAATACATCCAATACGATTTTCTTTGGTTCAACACCCATCTTGCCTGCTTCAATACGAGACACGTCGAGTAGTGTGTCGATTGTCTCGTTCATACGGCTGATGGAGGAAACGATAATATCTAGGAATTTAGCTTGGTCGTCTGTGAGCTTGCCAGCAAAGCCTTGGGCTAACATGTGTGAATATATCTTAATTGCAGACAGTGGCGTTCGCAATTGGTGCGACGCAATCGAAATAAACTCTGTTTTCATACGGTCAATCTTTAGTTCTTGCTTGATATCGCGAAAGACTCCGATAGCGCCTACCGGCTTCCCTTCAAGCATGATAGGCGAAAACGTGACGAACACTGGCAGTTTTTCATCAGTCTTGGTGAGGTAATAGGTGCGACCCGAAGCAGGCTTCCCGGTGAGCATTGCTTTGGTGATGTGGCGCTCAAGTGAGTCGATGGGTTTCCCGTTTTCATCAATGATACGAAATATCTTGGGGTACCATTTGCCCATAACCTCTTCACGCGTATATCCCAGCAGGTCGAGTGCAATATTGTTTATACGGCTGATACGTCCATCTTCATCAGTTGCAACAGCCCCTTCTCCAATGCTTGAAAAGAGTGCATCTGACTGAGCTCGTTCTTGTTCGATAGTCATCAGATAGTCCGGCACAGTGCTGTTAGGATTACGCTCATAGATACCTCGTGACATATGTTAGCGAACCGTATGATGGTTTTTAGTATACGCAAGTGAAGCCAATCGGTCAGTAAACTCACGTATGAGCTTACTGTCTTCTGTCAAATAAGCGAGTGAGAGTTTGATCCATGCTGCCAATTTTTCCAGATCTTCCTTTTTTAACTCCGTCGGTGGTTTTTCGAGGTGGTTCTGGATCTGTCGGGACATAAATCGTTCACCAGCGGGGCCTAAGTAGTCCCGTGCTATCTCGACAGCTTGGTGGTACAATTCCGAGTTTGCCAACTTACGCCTCCTCCAAGAGCTTCAACTTCTTAGCGCCCATAGCAATCAGAATATAACCAGCAGAAATAACAAATAGCAGGACGTAGACCACAACAAGAAGCAACCTCAGGTTCAGGCTATTTACGAGGGTAGTGAGGGATACGAAATAACGAACGGCCATAGACGAAATAACGACTGCACCCAGGCCTAGGGCTAACCATTTGATTGCCTGCTTGTACAGAACTCCTTGCACACGCTTTTGATATTCAAAAATATGGTATGCAGCGCTAAAACCGAAATACCATAGAGCTACATACGGAATAATAATGGTTAGTATAAGGAGTGGATCTGACAAATAGTATGCCGCACGGTTTGTAATGGGCGATGCTGCCTCGCGGTAAGGGTTTGTTAACGTCACGTAGGTGAATGCGGTACTGAATAACGCAAAACCGGCCAGCAGTAAAGCGTGCCTTTCCGAGTATATTTTGTACTGCAGCATGTCAACGAGCTGCCTCGTGCCTTTGTAAATGATGTAGAAGCCGATGAGGACGACTGCGATGCTTACGTAATTATTGATAATAGTAAGCATAGGCTTCATACCGGGGTCTTGAATTCGTAGGTAGTTCGCAGTGCTATTAACGACTGCAGTAACGGGCAGGCCGTATACCAGCCATGTTAATCCTCTTGCAATGAGAGAAAATGCTTTGCCATCTTTCGTGTCACGAATATGGAATGCATAGTCTTTGATGCGCACGAGTCCGTAGAAAGCGCCGAGCCATATGAGTACAGAAGGAATCACCACGGTCATTTTAATGAGCGCAGCTTGACCATTTGTTACTCCATAACGACTGAGAACGGATTGTTCAGTCGGTGTGAGCAGGGTGAGGGCAGCGTAAGCCAGAATAGCTACCGCGAGACCGATATAGTGCTTGTTTAGTTTTTTCACATATGTTCCCAACTTTTAGACAGTAAGTAAGATTATATAACTGCAATTATTTTCTACAACCAGTGAAATTAATTATCTTCCATTAAAAGCAACTGTCGCTTACCATTAGGACAGTTGCTCTACTTTCACCTGTACGGAGAACCTAAATTAGTTGATGTTTTAGTTTCCTCCATCGTCGCGCCTGCAGCCTATCTGCTTTTTGACGCCAGTCGTCGGTGTCATCATAGTAGTCGTCGAAGTTCATGTCCGTGACTCGTGTTGGTGTGGTTAGTACTTTGGGCTTTTTCATATTTTTTACTACCCTCCCTTACGTTTGTACGCATCAAAATGGTATCGCTTTTTATGCCGCTTTAGTGCGAGAAAACTAACATAACTGCTTGATTTGTCATGCCAGAATACTTATCAACAAAAACAATTTGCATTATGAACAAAACAAGTCGATAATACCCGACATTAGAGTGGTGTTCGTATAAAATTTATCAATCTGCTTGCGGTGGCGTTGAAGTATTCTCCCTATATGGTCGCTTAGAGAATACCGAGCCAGTAGCGAAACCGGACCAAGAGCTCCAAAATCCTATAACAAGGAGGAGTGTCTATGTCTGAAAGATTTACTAAATTTAAACGAGTTACAAGCGCTAGCCTTGCGATTGTGTTTCTCGCCTTACAAGCCCCGCTTGGCTTGTTTGGTACGCCAAAAGCCGCAGCAACCTTCGCTCGCGAAGATAAAGTTACGTACTCATATTGTTATGTAGCTGGGACTGACACGTATATACAAAAGTCAGCCGAGGGCAAAGACCTGTTTGACGCATACTTCAAAAATGGTAATTCCCGACCTGGTGATATCATCCCTGAATTCACCTATCTTGGTAAGAAATACTCGCAGAGTTGGAGTCTTGAGAATCAAATTATTCACGGCAATGACTGTAAGGTTCCTAAGGGCACCGTAGAAGTCAGCAAAAAAGTCGACACAGATGCTGACGGCAAATACGTTGACGCAAACGGAAAGTTCTCTGATTTTCGTTGGGGTTTTAGCGATGAAACACCTGCTCGACTCATGGGTTCGGACGCAGATGTAAAAGTCGGCACCTACGCAGTTAACGAAAAGGCTGTAAACGGCTACAAGTTCGTGGGCTGGTACTACACAGGCGTTCACGGCAAGAGCTGTGCAACTCCAAACGGCACTACGCTTCCAATAAGCGTGAACGTTACGAAGAACGTGACTACAAAAGTCACGGTATGTAATCAACGCACCACTGGTAGCATCACGATTGTCAAAGATGCACAACCAAACGCAATCGACGACTTCAAATTCGAAATCGACAGAAACAACTCATCTTGGGATGAAGACTTTACCCTCGATGACGATACGAACAACGCCTACTCAAACACGAAGACATACAATAAGCTTCCAACAGCTACCTACGTGATCACAGAGAAGATGACTCCTGCTCAAGCAAACACTTGGAAGCTGAGCGACATCGCTTGTGAAGGTGCGCAAGTTACCAAGACAGCTGCGGCAGTCACCATTAACCTTTCTGCTGATCAGAATGTTACTTGTACATTTGTGAACCAGAAGCGCGGCAAGATTACCGTCAACAAAGAGACTGTTGGCGCTAACACTGGAATCTTCAGTGTCACAGCCAGCGGAATCGGTGCAATCGACGGCACTGCTGCTCGCTTGATTAACGCTGGCGGATCAGTCACCTACGTGGTCGACCAAGGAACATACACTATTGCCGAGCAAGACAAAGACGGCTGGCTTGAGAACGCCACTGGTTGTCAAAGTGTTGTCGTCAGTGCAAACGACCTCGAGAAGACATGTACGATCGTAAACACCAAAGCTGCGAAGCTACAGATCAAAAAGCAGACACGAGATTCTGCAAGCAGCAATCAAAGCTTCAACTTCACTACTACAGGTGCGGGCCTCGATGACTTTGACCTTAAAGGCAACGAAAGCAAATCATTTACTGAACTGG
>JAQGGX010000093.1 GCA_028289075.1 Candidatus Saccharimonadota bacterium
AACCGCTGACCAACCGCCGACAGCACTACATGATTGATGACTACAAAGATTGTTTTGAGGGTGCGAAGCAAGTCTACTGGATACCAAGCTATCTGGCCCGCGAAGATCCAAATCAACGAATTATCACACCCGAGGAACTCATTTCTCGCTTGAGCGACCCTTCTATAGCCATAGCCTTTGAACGAGATGAAAAGCTAAAACAAGTTATTCAAGAGCACTTGGACGCAGGCGATATGGTCGTTGGCATGGCCGGCGGTGGTGGGAACAGCCTCGACGAATGGCTCCGAAAGGAATTCAAACGTGCCTAAATTATTACAGCTCAACATGTGGGGCGGTCGATTAGAAAAACAAATAGCTGATTTTGTTAAAAGAGAGCAGCCTGATATTTTGTGCCTGCAAGAAGCGATTAGCTATGATCAAGAAGATACTGCTATGTTCTTGTCGATTGAAAACCTTCAGAAATTCGTTGGTATTGAGCACGCGGCAATAGCACCGGTATTTTCATTCAAATTAATGAACAGTACAGCTCGTTTCGGCAATGTAATCCTGAGTCGCTATCCTATTCTGAAATCAGAAGTTATCTTTACGCGACTAGGCCACCAAGACGACTTTGACTTTAACGAGCATGATTATAATATCCGTAACTTCATACATGCAGTAGTCTCTATTGACGGCCAGCCGGTCAATATTATCACCCATCATGGTCATCACGTACACGCGCATAAGAACGGTGATGAAGAGACCATGCGGCAAGTAGGTCTTTTGGTTGACTACGTCAAAGCGCTTGAAGGCCCCGTTATTGTGACCGGAGATTTTAATTTGCATCCTAAGAGTGAGTCATTAGATCTTCTAAACAAACAGTTAGAAAATTTATCTATTACCCATAAGCTCAAAACTACCCGCAACAACCTGACTCACAAAAAAGAGGTCTGTGACTATATTTTCGTGAATGATGCGGTTCAGGTAAAGAAATTCTCCATGCCGGAAGAAGTTGTTTCAGACCATCAGGCTTTGATGCTGGAATTCTAAGTTAGCGGTTGTCGCCGTTGCCGGATATAACACCGCGCGCCTGACGTGAACGCAGTTTTTTGATGTTCCCTGCAGCAACTTCATCAAGGTCAGTATCGAAATGCTTGGCAAGTACGGCGAGGTACCACAGAACATCGCCCATCTCTTTAATAATTTCTATTCTGTCTTCTTCAGATACGACACCATCTTTATCGCGGATAATTTTCTTTAACTTTTCAGCAATTTCGCCTGTTTCTCCTGACAAACCTAGCATCCAGTGCATTAAGTCTTTGAATTCATCATCTGCAAATACTGCAGTTACCAGTGCCTCTTTTTGATATTCATTTAATGTCATAGCTGTATTTCTCCATTTTCATTTATCTTTACTGCCCCTTCGCGTACCACTTCAATCGCGTCATCGATGATGCGAATAAGTGTGGAGGGTTTCCGCCCGCTCAGATCACCGCCCTCTACATAAAAGTCTACCGATTCACCAAAATACTCTATACATCTTGCCACGGTATCCCCTTCTGGCTCGCCTGGATGATTGGCGCTCGTAGTCTGCAGTGGACCGGTTTTGCGCAGTAATGCGAGCAAGTCCTCATCGTTTGGTATGCGGAAAGCCTGCCGGCCAGTGCCTTGATTGAGGTAATTAATCGAATGCGGAATTTCTATGCTGATAGAATTTGGCCAAAAATGCTCTACGGCTTTCAGATACCGTGCTTTTATACCTAGCTCGACAAGTTGCTCTACGCTGGCGGCAATAATCGTTCCAGGCTTCTGCTGACGGTGTTTCAGCCCATACAGTCGCTCAACAGCATCTGGATTAGCTGCCTGCGCTACAAGACCGTAGACCGTATCAGTAGGTATCACTCCGACCTTGCCATTCTGCAGTAATTCAACTAGTTTCTCGTCGTGTATCGAATTGAGTATTAACATAAGCTTTATTCTTCTCCCTTGCCTAATATATACTACTAATAATGTTTGCAGATATAAGTAACGGCCTGAACGGCAGCGCTAAAGAAATTATGATACTCGTTGGTAACTGGTTCGACCAGCACCTCGTTAATATTGTCGTTATCTTGATCGTTGCTTGGCTCGTACGCCGTTTTGGCCACGACCTTGTCAGCCGATTGTTGCGCCACACAGTCCGTCCTGACCTCTATCCTACCAAATCAGACCGAGATAAGCGCGTCAGAACGTTAGACAGCATGATCGGAGCAACAACCAGAGTAGCCGTTTATGTCATTGCCATCATACTCATTATCGGTGAAATAAATCCTGATTATACGACAGCACTATTCGCCAGCGCTGGGCTCATGACAGTTGCAATCGGATTCGGTGCCCAGAGCCTGATCAAGGATTTTGTCAGTGGTATGTTTATCATTACTGAAAATCAGTACCGGGTTGGTGACACCGTTGATATTGCAGGCGTCAGCGGTACGGTTGAAGATGTTACCATTCGCACGACCGTGCTTCGCGACATCAACGGCCATGTTCACCACGTACCAAACGGTATTATCGATGTTACGACCAACAAAACTATGGGCTTCAGTCGTTTGAATGAGGATATCATCGTTGATTTCGAGACAGATCTCGAGCAGGTAGAGCACATTATCAATCATGTTGGCGAAGAGATGGCTGCCATGCCTGAATATAAAGACATTATCAAAGAGGCACCTTCATTCGGTAGCCTCAAGGGTTACGCTCCAAACGGTTTAATCATCGGCGTTACCGCCGAAACAACGGCCAACAAGCAGTGGGGACTCCGTACTGACATGTATAAGCGCTTAAAGAAAGAATTTGATAAGCACGGTATCGAGGTGATGGGGATACCGACCGTACCCGTCGCTGCTACTGGCCGCAGAAAGAAAAAATAGTCCTAGAGAGCGGACCCGGAATAAAGGTGAATTAAGGGCTGCTCCTTGAGCTGTTTCAACTGGTCCTTGCACCACCACGAGTACGCGTTACTAGCGTCCCTAGCTGCACTGGCTACGAAGTCATGCCAATCTTCCCAATTGTGTGCTTCCACTTCAGCAGGGTTAGCTTTGGGCTCACTGGTTGCACGGGCAACATATACCGGGCAGATTTCATTCTCAATGATGCCATTGAACGGCGGTGTCTTGTAGCGATATGTTGGCAGCACGACTTGATAGGCTTCGGCGGTCATACCAAGCTCTTCATGCAAGCGCCGCTGTATAGCGCTCACAATGTCCTCACCAGGCCCTGGATGGCCACAAACACTATTTGTCCACACGCCCGGCCATACCTTTTTGGTAATAGCACGCTGGGTTACTAAGATTTTTCCATCCTGGTTAAATACGTAACAAGAAAAGGCGAGATGCAGTGGCGTATCAGCGTGATGTGCTTCTAATTTGTCGGCCGTTCCAATCGGTTGACCAGCGTCATTTACGAGTACAATCAACTCACTCATTGTGAATTCATTGTACATGCGCACCCTGGATATTTACAGGCCAAGTGATTGGTCGCTGAGATCTGAACTGTTGAAGTCCTTGTCTTCATCAACCGCCTTGAGATCTTCCTCAAGTTGCGTATTAGTAGCATCAACTTCGGTGGCAGTAACTGGTTTTGCGGTTTGCTCACTCACACTGTTTGATGTTTGCTGAGCAGCAGGCGCAGCGTCCTTAGTTTTGAGGTATGCAAACACCGTGATACCCGCAAGTACGACAGCGATTACGACAGCTACGATAACCGCAACCAGAGGTGCACCTTTTTTATGTGGCGGGGACAGTTCAGGGATAGCGAGGGGATTCGGGGTAACCGGGTGGTCGCTACTAACAGGAATAGTAGTTTCAGCCTCTGGCGTAGCAACTTCTGCCGCTTCTGGTGCAGCTGAGAGTGCCTGATCAGGAGCTGGTTCTTCTACTGCCGGTGCGGCCACAGGCGTTTCAACAGTTGGTGGAGCTAATGGAGTAGATGGAGTAGCAGGCTCTTTTTCTGTATCGGTGGTTGTGACGGTGACCGGGATGGAGCGTGGCGGCTGTACGTCCATAACTGCTCCTGGGGTAGTAGGAGTAGGAGTGTTGTTCTGGTTGTCTTTATTCTCCATGACTAATTATTTCCTTCTGTCTGCTGCTTTTCTTTGGCTTCAAGTTGGTCACGCAAAACCTTTAATGTTGGCTTAATCGTATTGTGAACGTATGCCTTCACGTCTTTGTCAGATGTTTTTAGCTTGGCCTGCAGTGTGCGAGCCGTCTGTAAAGTAGCCTTGAACGCAACAGGGTCAGTAGCACAATCCATCGCAGCGACATCACTGACTGCCTGCTTATAGGCGGAGAGGTCTGCTTTGTAGACATCAATCTTCGTTTTCAAGACAGCAATTTCTGAATCCAACGCAGCAGTATCAAGGCCGCGGTCTTTGAGCTTGGTGCTGACACCAGTCAGACGATCGACGAGCCCTGGGTAAACCTTATTGCGGCTTGTTTCAACACCAGCAATACGGCCATCCAGTGAGCGTAAGTTGCCCTGGGAGCCTACACATCGCTGCTTTATGCGAGTTTGTTCGGCAGCGAGTACTTTTATCTTGAATTCGCCCTTACGCTTTTGCAATCTGTCATCCAGTGACTTTAGATCTGACGGCGTAAGTTTGCGCTGCTGATCTTCTGATTCTTTTTCTTTTACCTGTGCTGTCTGCCTATCGTTTGATCCTGGTGTGCTTTGTGAATTCTGGCCTTCAACGGCGTGGACAACTCCCAAAGCAAAAACAGGTACCAATAAACTGGCCCCAATTAATAACTTTATACCCTTCATTTTGAGATTTCCCCTCCTAATATGTCTCCATTCTAGCATAAGCGTGTCTAGCGCAATCGATATTGCTCCCCATGTTTGTGGATAAGCTGCTCTCGCGTCAAGTCCTCAAGCACCTGCGCTAAGCGCTCATCCGCGATAGAATCGTTCAATTCTGGTTGCGTCTGTGCTCCTTTTATCAACAGTCTTAGGACCTGCCCTCGTATCTGTCGAAGCGAACCTTTGAACGTAGATTGTTTCTGATAATGAGCACTCTGTTTCGACAAATTGCCTACCGTGCGTTTCAGATGCGAACCGTAATCCATAAGTGCCCAATACCATTCACGGGGATTTTCGTTGTCTACTGCCTTGGCGACAAGCGGCAATAGCTGTTTATCACTTATTTTGTCCGCAAGATCCGCAAAATGATAAATGAATACTGTTCGGATATTGGTCTCGATAAATACTTCCGGCTGGTTATACGAATACGCCAGTATCGCCGCGGCCGTATTATGCCCTATGCCGGGCAGCGCTTCGAGTTCTTTTACCGTTCTCGGCAGCACACCTACATGATCTCTGGCAATAATTTGAGATGCCTGCCACAAAAACTTGGCCCGTCGGTTATACCCAAGCCCACTCCATAATTCCAGCACTTGCCCGAGCGACGCATCTGCCACAACTTCGAAGGAGGGAAAGCGGTCCAGGAACGCTTCAAACTTTGGTATAACTCTTGCGACTTGTGTCTGCTGCAGCATAATTTCGGACACCAGAATTTTATAGGGATCATAGCTACCGTCAGCTTCAGCACGTCGCCACGGCAGATCTCTCTGATGTGTCTGATAAAAGTTCCAGACACTCTCTTTAAACCGGCTAATAGATTCTTCGCTGTACTCCATTGACCTGCTAATTGTATCCTAAGAACATGCTTGATACTGTCATGCGTTTTATTAAACGCGCTGCAATCTTTATACCGGGTGCCTTGGTAAGTTATTTTACGGTAGCGAATGTCTATCCGACCCTGGACAAGCGAATTCCAGCATGGATAGCTACCTTACTTACTTATGTGTTAATTGCCTACGTGCTTATACCCGCAGCTATGCGGTTATATCGTTTATTTTTCCCGCCCAAGCACATGCCACTTTATTCACTAACTCCAGATGGTTTTGCGAACGACCCAGTCAACATCGCGTTCGTTGGCACCAGGGAAGAAGTAGATAAGGCGATGGAAGCAGCCGGCTGGTACCCGGCTGACAAGCGTACACCGCGAAACTTACTCAGAATGGGTCTCGGCATACTTCTGAAACAGCCCTATCCGACTGCACCGTTTAGCAATCTCTATTTGTTTGGCCATAGCCAAGATCTTGGCTACCAGTTGCCAGTAGATGACAACCCGGGACACCGGCATCACGTACGATTCTGGCTTGCAGGAACTACTGGCGATCCACGGCAGCTTGATCATTTAAGCTTCTGGCAAAAGTATCATAAGTTCGATGCAAAAAAAGAACGGGGCTTGTGGGTTGGCGCAGCTTCACTTGATACCGGCATTGCGCTTATCCGCCATAATGCACAGTTTACCCATATGATTCACCCCAATACCAGCGCAGAACGCCAGCTCATCGTAAAGATGGTCAAAAAGACAGGACTCGTCAAGCGAGTACGCATGGTAAAAATCGGCGATCCATACAAACTAACGAACCGCGCCCTTCACGGATACATGGTTAGTGACGGTAAAATGGCCATTCTGGAACTTCAGGATTTGTGACTGGCAAACCAGTGCAATACCACGGCCGCACATACCCAGTACGGAAAAATGCCGAATAGTGTGTCGCTGACTGAGTGTGAATGTCGATCAATCACCAGAAACGTCATGATAAGGAATGCTACAAAAGGAACATAGGTAAGCCAACCCTGCCAACTCACCGGCAAGTAACTCCACCGAACTTCCTTAAACCACACCTGATTTTTCTTC
>JAQGGX010000001.1 GCA_028289075.1 Candidatus Saccharimonadota bacterium
TACCCCCATTTGTTATTTAAAAATTTCACGAGTTTACAGAGGATTTTTTATCCGCTGCCAGGAAGAGCAACCGAGCGATGGATTTATCCAGCGCCGGAGCAATGAGAGACCCGCCTGGGGTCTCTCATACCCTAGTAGTAATACCAATTATCAATACCGCCCGTGTTACTCACATCACGAATTTTCTTTGGTTCACCACCATTGATACTCAGTGCATAATCAGCGGTTTCACTCTCCGTGCTGACGCGGTAGACAATCACCGTATCATTGAGCCAGCGTACGGGGTTCTTCAATCCGCTTTGTGATCTCAGAGTTAGCTCGTTCTTGGTGTCGATCTGATAGGCAAGCAACACGCCCTTGCCGTCGCGGCTATCTACCCACAAACTGTGTTTTCCGTCCGGGGCATCAACATAGATTCGTGAGGTGCGGTTTGCAGGCTCACCAGAGAGCTGCATGGTGCCGCTGTTGCCTATCACATAATCGTACCAATCTTTTTGCGATGAGAGTGCCAGATGATCATAGGACACGCGGAAGGCGTTCCATGTTTCTTTGTTCAAGATAACTTCTTGATTATTGCCGTCCGCGTCAACTTTGTAGAAACTCGTGCTGGCGTTTTCCTGATAGGCGCTTGACGGCGCATAGTAGACTTTGCCCCGGGCAACAATCACATCGTTAAAGTAATTACTGGCGGCTATTTCTTTACTCAGGCTGCTACTTACGTCATAACTGACCAAACGATGACGCTTCGGGTCAACCGTACTAGCCCCTTCGCTAACCTTCACAAAAATGATTCGGTCACCAATCCAATCAACTATATGAATTCGTTCGGATGGCTGACCGACAGTACGAGTAGTGTTGTCGGTGGTATTGATAATCGTGAGTGTGCTTAATAAATAGCCGTCTTTGTTGCGCTTATTGTCACGGGTAGATACAAGGGCAACTAGTTCCGAGGTAGGATGTGGAATGAGTATCATATCCTCCCGCTCGGCTCCACTGCCGGCCAAAACCTTTTCTTCATGCTTGCCGTCTACGTCAACTTTGTAGATATCGTATTTCCCCGAACGTTTGCTGATAAACACATGTTTACGAACCGGTACGAGTACCACGGCTTGCTCATCTTTCTTATCAGCGCTGACGGTAAACGCTTCTGTACGATATGAATCACCCTTGAGTGTTATATTCAGCACATCTTCGTTTGTATCCTCGAGCGTTAGCTTGATCTCTCCCTTTTCGTCGGAGAATGCACTTGCCTCGCCGAGGATTGCCTCAGCCTTCTCCACGGGCTTTCCGGATACATAGTCAGTGACCTTGAAGACGTATTGTATGCCAGCCGGCACAAGCTTTACTTCACCCAAAGGATTACTTCCCCAGCCGACTGTTACGGGACGACTGACCGTAGTAAATGCTCTTCGCTCTACCTTTAGCTCAGTATCACCAAGTTTTAGGTTTGTAAATTTCACTCTTCCCTCAGCGTCTGTTTTGGATAACTGATCAGCTATGCGTACGGTGACGTTTTTCAGTGGTTGCTGTGTGCTCTCATCCAGTACGCTGACCGATGCAGTTACGCGAACACCAGCTGTGTTTAGCGCAAGGTACCGGCTCTTTGGGTATGCAACTGCTGCTGCCAACGCAGTCAGGACGATAAGAATCGTGACCCATCTCGAAACAGGGTTTCTCCACCAAGCAGCGAAAAAGTGTTTGATGTGCGTACCCACGCCAACGCTGTCTTTTGGCCTTGGTACAAATACTGGTGCCAGCTTCGCGTCTTCTGCTGCCAGCAACTCATCACTTTCATGGGCTACAATATCAGCAACGGCAGCAGACAACTGATCATCATCCAAGGCGTCAGGCAACGGGCGCTCAGGTAAAGGCTTGACTGGGGTTATGTCTTTAGGAATAGCCCTAGGCTGAAGGGCAGGCAGTGGTTTTACTGGAACTGGCAACGGCTCTTTCGGTTTTTCTGATTTCGGTTCTTTAGGCAGTTCGGGAGCGGTAGCTACAGCAGAAGTTTCCTCCTCAAGACGTGCCGGAATTTCCATGCTCGTAGATTCTGGAGTGCCCTCATCAGCCACTGGCTCATCGCCGTCAATTGGTTCGAGCAGTGCTTTATCTTTTGGTTCTTCGTCCAGGTTGATGACCTTAATAGGGAGCTCTTCTTCAGACTCGGGTTCTTCGGGCTCAACTTCTGGATCAGTATCTTCCGTTTTTGGTTCTTCGTCGAACGATGTAATCGCTATTGATTTCCGAACCTTGGGCGGCAGTTCGGGAGCGGTGGTGGCATCGTCACTCTCTTCTTTGGGCTCCTTAACAGACGGCACATCCTCTGATTCAGGCTCAAGCATGCGCTTTACCTTTTCTTCGATTGCTTCGTTGTCAGGACCAGCGAGATCCGGCTTTCTTTCTTCTTCGTTATCTTGCATATGCTTTTCCGTTAGTCTAAGTCTACCAGAAACGTACGAAGCGGCGTAGAGGAAACAGCTTCGGGACTACCGTTTATGCTTCTTTTTGAGGTTGTGATGCTTTTTGTGAGACTTCTTGAGCTTTTTAGGAGGAGTTGTTTTGGGGTACTCAGATGTACCGGTCATTGAGTCGGCTGTGAATTCCAGGGGCGCTGTACTGGAATTCTGTTTTCTCACCTTACGAACCAGCAGCACAATGGCTACGCCAACA
The DNA here is from genome assembly GCA_028289075.1 of Candidatus Saccharimonadota bacterium. Taxonomy (GTDB): domain Bacteria; phylum Patescibacteriota; class Saccharimonadia; order Saccharimonadales; family JAQGGX01; genus JAQGGX01. The sequence goes on from JAQGGX010000001.1 coordinate 2,671, forward strand.
ACCATCAAAAGCAGGACAAGCCAGATCATACCACCTGATGATGCAGGACGAGCCTGAGAAGCAGAATCGACAGGGTTTACCGGTATGTTAATCCTCACGTTATTTTGACCTAGTATGTCTTGTGAACCAGCCGATTGAACGCCTTGAGACTGCTGAAACATCTGTTCAGGAAGCACCTGAGGATTCTGTGTCTGTGGTGCTGTCGATCCTGTTTGTTGAGAATTGCCCGTATCCATATATTGCATCACAGTATGGAGGCAAGACGACTGCTTTTCAACTATAATTATCTGATGACCTCATGGGAACAACGTTTGCATACTGCTCAAGCCCACCTAGCTGCCTCGGACCCGATCTTGGAGCGATTGATACAAACATACGGTGACTGCCGTATTGCTCCTCATGCCGATTACTACGGCGAACTGGTTTCTTCGATCATAGGCCAGCAACTGTCAGAAAAAGCAGGAGCTACCATCTACAGACGCTTCCTGGGCTTATTTGATGGTAACGTGCCAACGCCCGAGCAACTCCTGTCAACGGACACAGATGAGATTCGTGCCATAGGCTGTAGTTATCGCAAAGTCAGCTACATGAAAGACCTAGCCATACATATACTCGATGAACGGCTCGACCTCGTTCATATTGCCACCCTACCGAACGACAGCGTAACCAAACAACTTATCAGTGTGAAGGGAATTGGTGAATGGACTGCTCATATGTTCATGATTTTTAGCCTGGGGCGGCTGGATATTCTTCCGACTGGTGATCTTGGTGTCCGTAAAGCCATGATGAACCTCTACCGCTTGCCTGACAGGCCGTCTCCCAGCCAAATGCTTGCTGTGTCGCTTGAGCATAACTGGGCGCCCTATCAATCCATTGCAAGCTGGTACATGTGGCGCAGTCTGGAAAATTCTGAGGAACGGATTCCGCGAAAAGCTTAGGACAATCTGAGCTCGTCCAGGGCAGGCTGAACCAAATCAGCAATTAATTGATGACCGGATTCATTAGGATGAAGCCCATCTGCTAACAGTTTTTTATATTTAAGTGTTTGCTTAAACGTTTCAAATACAGGAACTATGGGAAGGCCTTCAGCTCTACAGAATTCACGTAAGGTTGTTTCGAATTTCCAAATTCGCGCGTTATTGAAGCATACATCTGCAGGAGCGTAGCTCCATGGATTACAAACCGCATCGTCCACTGCCGTCAGGCCTACGAATAGAATTTTGTCAGTGAACTGCCGTGCGCTCGCGATGATTTGCAGTAACTCACCTTTATACATTTCAGGTGTGTTGGCTTCTACGCCTTTAAAGATCATCGTATCATTCATACCAATAGCGATCACAATCATAGGTAGCTCAGCCAATTGCCGTGCGCTCATTTCAATTGATAATCGCTTGGCTAAACCTTCGGCAATATCACCTGATATGCCAAGGTTATAGATATCGGGGTACTCCTGAATTGGCCCAAACTGTTGCAGTGTTTGCCGGTCATAGTGCGTGCGCAAGCGCTGTGTCCAGCCACCGTGGAGATCCCAGAGACCGTGGGTAATACTGTCGCCAAATACCATAACTCTCATGCGATTATTGTAGGCGACCGGTATTTATGTAGCTAAGCAAAATTTCACAGAAGGGACGTTACCTACAGCCCACCGTAACCATACCCGTAGCCTTGATAACTTTGGTTTGAACGATGGTAGTCAGTTATCTTGAACGCATCCTTTTCTTCCAAACTGTCTTTCTTTGGCATGATATACAGCTCACTGCCTTTTTTGGAAACCAATAGGTAGCCATCGCTATACCAGCCGTATGGAGTAAACTCACTGAGCTCAGACACTTTCTTTGCATCATTGCCATCTGCATTTCCGGTAAATAATGTGTTTTTGCCATCCCGGGGCTTATACCAGAAGCTTGCGTTATCTGACGGTGAAATTAAGTAGGTAGGATAATACTTATCAAACTGGTCTTTGGCATCAGTCGCGTCTTTTACCTCTCCGTTTATATACTCGTAATACTTGCTTGGACCACCCACTGCAAGATAGACCTCATTAGGCGTATACAACCTTGCAGCAATGTTTTGGTATGCGATCCCGGGACTCATATCAAAACTGCGTATGACTCTCCGGCCGCTGCCGTCTGGTTTTGTACTCTCGAGCGTTGATTTTTTGCTATTCAACAAGAACGGCGTGTAATTGTTGGTGGACCATGTTTTTGTATATACTATTTCATTCTTCAGTTTGTAAAGGTTACTGATGCTCTGTTGTGTTTGGTCATATTCATGAGAACCTTCTCCCACAGAAGAATCGAGTGTCTTTAGCTGTTTTGACTCGGCGTTAAAACTTTTGAGTGACTGCCGTTTACTCTCCCAATTCTTTACGTTGTTTCTTATGACCAGAAACGTGAAGTAATTATTCGACCAGCCGACAAGGCTAAATCCTGCGTCACCTTCGTCCATAGTCGTCAGCTTGTCATTTGCAGTTTCTATCATATACAACTTGGCATTGTCGCCTTCACGTCGGCTTTTAAGCGCCATATATTTCCAGTCACGAGAGGCAAGCAATGTCGTATCCTGATCTTCTTCCCGTCCTGTGCCGGCAAGTACTGTTTGGCGATCGCTTCCATCAAGGTTGGTCTTCACCACATCGAGTTTACCGCTCTTCTTAGACAAGAAATATATCTTACCAGCCGGGGTAATTGCATACGTATTTTCTAAAGTTTGAGCCTCAGTTACTTTTATTGTAGTTTTCAACTCGTTAAAGCCGGCGATAGAGATTAGCGCTTCCTCTGTTTCTTTATTGGGAGGTAGTACGATAATCGCCTCGCCCTTGTCGTCTGTTTTGGTTTCGGTATCTAATACCTTTACCGTTGCGCCCTTAACCCCTACGCCAGAAATTTTATTCTTGATCACTACCGGCACTTGCCGGCCGGTAGCTTCTATCCGTATCTTCACTTCAGCTTTTTTTGTAAGTGGCACGGGGACTTTGATCTGTGCATCTTTGTAATACTTCTTAGTGGCAACTACTGTTTTATTGCCCACTGGTACTGCCGAAAAATTTGTCCATCCATTAGCATCTGTACGAGAATTTTGACCAGCTATCTCTACCTCTGTTTCGCTCACTGGTTTGCCACTGCGTGCATCGATAACCTGAACCGCAACTTGTTGCTTCATAACCAGCCCAAGTACAGGATAGCGGGTAAAGGGTGCTGCAAAGATAATAAGTAGCATTACGAGTACCGTAGCTGGAATCGCTAACTTTTTGTGACTCATATAGTAATTCTTAAGCCAAACGAGCTTATTCGTTTTTGGCTCATCTGATGTATCTAATTCACGTTCTGAAGTTCCAGTTATTTCTTCTGCTGGCTTTTCTTCAACATCAATAGGATCATCGCGAGCAGGATATTCTGCACCCTTTTGTTTGATCATTACTGCTAACCTCTACTTAAAACAACTTTAAACAGAACTATAAGCTAAACCGTAATACTTTGCTATGTGGTTTATGACGCCCGACCGTGAAGCACGGAGTCTAAAAGTGCCATACGGATATACAAGCCGTTCTCTACTTGTCTGAAATATGCTGCGCGGGGATCTGTGTCCACATCCGAATGGATTTCGTTGGTGCGCGGCAGGGGGTGGAGAATAACAGCGTCATTTTTCATGGCATCGAGGACTTCTTGATCAATAACAAAACCTGCTTCTATGCCAGGATTGCTCACACGCTCTTTTTGCAGCCGCGTCCAGTAGATAACGTCAGCCGTTTTCACAGCCTCTATAAGGTTATCTGTTTTGGTATAAGTGGTTTTTTGCTGATCCAGATACGCCGTAATGTCATCGCCGATCTGGAGCGCCGGTACCGAGACAAAAGTAATCTTATTACCCTTATACAGTCCCAACATTTGAGCCAGAGAACGTGCGGTCCTACCGTGAGCCAAGTCACCCCCGATGACTATATGCAAGTTGTCGAGTCGGCCCTTCTCGCGCTGAATCGTATACAGGTCAAGTAAGCCCTGGGTCGGGTGCTCACCTTTGCCGTCACCGGCGTTAATAATTGGCGCCAGGCTCACTGCCGCTGCTTGTTCTGCAGCACCCTCCTCTTTGTGGCGCAAAACAATAGCATCAGCATAACTGGCAACAGTCCGGATGGTGTCCTCTAACGTTTCGCCTTTGGTAGCCGATGAGTACTCGCTGGCATTTTCAGTACTTACAACGCCAATACCGAGACGCTGTGCCGCCGACTCAAAGCTCAGCCGCGTCCGGGTAGATGGCTCGTAGAATAAAGTAGCGACCACCAATCCCCTGTGTTCATCTACAAGCTTGTGACGCAGTAATGGCGACTGCAGCACCACGCGCATCCTGTCTGCCTTCGCAAAGAGCTGTTTCAGTTGCCGCTTATTAAACTGTCGCGCCGTGAGAACATGTTGGGTCATAGCTTCCTTTCTTTTGGACAATAAAGAAAAAACCTCTAGGATGTGTATCCTAGAGGTTCTATGTTGCCGTTACCAGCAAGCTGCTTTTCGTCCGTTTATGCATAATCGTCAGCAGTATACGCCTGAAGTTACGTATGAGTCTACTGCATTATTTATGGGGCGAGGCGGTTGATGTCGCGTGGGAAGAGGGTTGCTTCTTTGACGCTATTGAGGCCAACGGTTTTCTGAACAAAACGGTCGAGTCCAAAGCCGAAGCCACCATGCGGCGGCAAGCCAGCCTTGAAGGCTTGCAAGTAGAATTTGAAGCCAGGATGGGTTGGGTCAATGCCCTTGTCTTTCATCTGCTGCACCAGCTTGTCATAATTGTTTTCGCGCATTGGTGCGGATGAAATCTCAACGCCACGGAACAGAAGGTCAGCCCATAGTACTGTTTGAGGATTCTCTGGATTGATCTTCTGGTAGAACTTGTGAGCTTCGATTGGGAATTCGGTGACGAAGACCGCCTCAGAACCGAGGTTCTTCTTGGCATATTCACAAATCCAGCGCTCTTCTGCCGGGGTCATATCTTTCTCTTCTGTCGTATCATCCTTGGTAGCCTTGGTGTACATTTCGTGCACCTCGGCAACGGTAAAGCGTGGGAAGTCTGGCTTCAATACAAGCTCTGGTGCGTTCAAGCTCTTCAGCGCATCGCCATGCTCTTCATACAAGCGTGTTAATACTGTATAGACCATGTTCTCTGCCATCTTCAGGACGTCTTCGTGTCCCTCAATAAAGCCCATTTCGATATCAAGCATGGTTGATTCACTCATGTGGCGAGTGGTCATGCTTGGTTCTGCGCGGAACGCAGGGCCAATTTCAAACACACGTTCAAACGCACCAACCATAATTTGCTTATACAGTTGTGGACTCTGTGCAAGTGTCGCTTCCTGACCAAAGTAGTCAAGCTTGAAGATTTCTGCCCCGCCTTCAGTTGCGCCAGCCAAAAGCTTTGGTGTCTGAATCTCAACAAATTCGTTGCTGTGCAGGAATTCACGGATATATCGATTTATTTCCGAACGAATGCGAAAGATCTTTTGCTCATGCAGGTTACGAACGTTCAGGACGCGGTTGTCGAACAAGGTGTCCTGGTTCTCCGATTTATGATCAATTGGCTTATCGATCTCAATTGCCGGCACTTCTTCTACAGGGACAATAATCTCAAGGATTGCGTCATGAAGCTCGGCGCCACCAGGGGCTCGAGGCTCTTCGACTGCAGTACCAGTGACATTGACGACAGTACCGATCTGGAGACCACGAAGCTTTTCTACTTCCTCCTTATTCTGGATAACAATTTGGACGAGCCCACTGCGATCGCGGACATTTATGAAGGTCAGCCCTCCAAGTAAACGCTTTTTGTGAATCCACCCAGAGACAGTCACTTGACTGCCGATTTGGTTTGCAACTTCTTTAGCTAATGTTCTCATAGAGAATTAGTATAGGGGTTAACAGAGATGAGAACAACTACAAAACGTCTAGAGATTGAAGTAACGGCGAGCGCGACGGTACAAGAGTGAACCTAAGTAGCTTGCGACTGACGTGCTACCAGCAACTCCGAACACGATACCAGGACCCGTTGACGGCAGTATAACCGGCTTCTCTGCAACGGCGCCCAGGACTTGCGGAGGTGTCGGCTGAGGCTGCTCAGGCTTTGGCTTTTCTTCGACTACTACTGGAGGTACTTCCTTACATTCAGGCGAGCCTACGGGGAATTGTGGCTTGTTTACACAAACCATTGAGTTTTCTGCCGGAGCACACTTTTTGCCACCAGGGACTTGCGGCGCAGTCACACAAGCAGTGTTCACAATCTTACCCTTCATTTCTTTAACAGCTTTGGCTTTGAAGGTAAATGTCTTGCTGGCACCTACGGCAAGCTCGGGAATTGTAGTCTGGAATATGGTTTTTGAGACACCTGCTGTCGAATTAGGGATAAATTCTACCCCTGTTGGTGATGGATCTGATACTACTGCGTTCTTGAGAGCTACTTCACCGGTGTTTTTAACGATAACGGTGTAGTTAAACACTTCATTGAGCTTCACTGTGTCTTTATCAACACTTTTTTGGATGCTTATGTTCGGTTTCTTGGGTGGAATTGGGGTAGCTCGTACAGGGTTACCACAACTCTTGATAATCGCCCATTCAAATTGACCATTGGTTATTTTGACAAATGCAGGAATTTCATTGCTGGCAAAGCTGTTGGCAGGTGTGTGCTCGTAAATATTCAAGCCTGGTACCTTAGTGCCTCCGCGCAGGGGTTGGCGGCCAGCACTAACCAAGTTCGTGGCTACCACCTGGCCATTCACAACTACTTTTCCGTCTTTGCGGACAACTCCATTCGCAACACCACTGTTCATTTCGCTCTCAGCAATGCCGTAATGCGCATAGATTTTACGAATATCAGCATCCATCTTACCCTTCAGCTCAGGCATATCGTAGGCGCCACATTTAACAATGGCGTTATTGTCACAATCGCGAGGCTGCGATGCGGCGCTAACGCTTGGCGTAAACATAACCGATGCGGCAACCAGCATCATGACCGAAAGGATAGCGGTAAGTTTTTTTATCATAGGTACCTCCCTGGGGATTGTTAGTAATTTCCCTCTATAGTACCCTAAACTACTTTTGTCTCTGCAATAATTCCAGCATTTTATGGACTTTTTTCGAAACTTAGTTCGCCTACCCTGTTAGCTGTATAAAAAATCACTACAACTTCCGCATCGACTGGTGTAGTTACTCTAACTCTATCTCTTCATCTATGTGTTGATGATTCTTATGCTCTTTGCGCGCATGATAGGCGGCAACTGCACGCATGTCGTCATAACGGTCGAATTCATCAACGATCGGTTCGCCAATAATTTGCTCCAGTACGTCTTCGATTGAGATGACACCCACGTATTCTTCGAAGTTATTGACGACGATAAACAAGTGCTGACGAGTCTTCAGAATTGCCTTAAGTGCGTCAAGCAGCGACTGCTCTTCATGGATATACGCTACTTCTTCACGCATGAGCCGCCTAACCGTACCACCGCCCTTGGCATTCACGAGATCCCGGAGGTAGAGCGTACCGACTATGTGATCTTTTTTATCACCGTACACAGGGAAACGAGAAAAACCGCTGTCATGCAGTTCGCTCATAAGGAGTGGTCCAACAAGTTCATCAACTGAAACCATCTTTACGATACGTCTCGGCACCAGAACATCCTCAACCAATTTTTCACCGAACTGGAGTGCATTATGAGCAATGGTAAGTTCCGTAGCGTGTATGCGATTGTCGGGTTGAGCCGCTTGGCGTTCGAGTAATTCAATCAGGTCTGACTTCTCATAGAGGCCGGTGTGTACGTGCACCGGATGGATTTTGCGGGCAAGTTTTGTCATTTGTGCCAGAACCGGATGCAAATAGTTGAGTAACCATCCCAAGGAAGGCGCCAATCTGCTCGCAAGCCATTCTCCAAATTTGCCAACTTCCCGTACAGGCTTCCATGCGAAGCCATACCAGAGAAGTGCTGCACATCCAGCAAAGGCAAACCAGAACGGAGCATTCTTAGACAGCAGAACGAAGAATGCGGCGCTCGAGAGTCCAATGATCAGCCACAACAAACCATCAAGGCTAGAACCGTAACTGCCAGCCCGGTACAGCACTTTTGATAATTCATGCCCTTCGCTTGCTCGACGCTTTAACTCTTTTAGGCTCACGCGCCGATAGGTGCGCTGCACACTGATTGCTAGCAGCGTCAGGCCGACCAAGAAGACAGCCAGTATTGTTTGCATACATCAATAGTACGATTCTATTCATAGATTTTCAAAGTGCTTACGGTCTATCCTGAGTAAATACAGGTTAAATATGAAAGTTAATTTTGTGGTGCACTGGCAGAAAAGGTACTATATAAGAACAGATGGAGGAGAGAGTCTAAACATGAACAATCGTTTTGTAATTATTATTGCCGTTATTATTGTGGCCTTTTTTGGTCTACTATTTTTCAACAAAAAAGGCGCGAACACGTCTAACAATTCCACCGGGGACATCACCGTAACAAATCACGTCTACGGACAAAGCTCCACGGGTGTGGTGTTGACAGAATATGGTGATTTCGAATGCCCAGCCTGTTATCGATTCTATCCAATTGTTCAGGAATTGAAGACTAAATATAAGGACCAGGTAAGTTTCCAGTTCCGTCACTACCCGCTTCTTGAAATCCACCAGCACGCACTACTCAGCGCAAAAGCCGCTGAAGCAGCCGGTATGCAAGGCAAGTTCTTTGAAATGCATGACCTTCTCTATCAGAACCAACCGCAGTGGACCGGATCAACCAATCCAACCCCTACGTTTGAAGGCTTTGCGAGCCAATTGGGACTTGATACGACCAAATTCCAAGCGGACATGAAGAGCGACAAAGTAAACAAGACCGTACTTGCTGACCGTAATGAAGCCAAGAAGCAAGGCTATGCCAGCACACCTACGTTTGTGCTGGACGGCAAGCAGCTTACCGATGTCCGTGACGATGTAGCTTATTTCAGCAAGCTCATTGACGACGCCATCGCAGCCAAAAAAACAAACGGCCAATAGTTTTCTACTGACCGTTTGTATTTACTCTTAGCTACTATTTAATAGCTAATGAACTGTTGCCACTGTGGACGCCGCACTTTCACCTCAACAGGTGACATGCGTGACGACATCATCTTTACCTTAATTGGCATTTTGTACCCCTAAACCAACTAGAAAAAGACTTTTCTCTAGTCGAACCTAATTTTATTTTTGTTAATTTTTGTCTTCTAGGCAGTAGGTTTTTTATAACCACCCCACTGCTACGGAAGTGTACCGTCATATTCTCACGTGGTGCTTATGCTTGTCAATGCTGTTTTTGAGATGTAATCCACAAGCTTCTACACCCTGCCACAGAAATACCTTAGCCCAGTTCTTTTTCGAGCTGTTGCTGGAGGCGAGCACCGTCAGTGTGTTTCAACATTTTCGTGAGCTCTGGATCGTCTTCCATCTTTACACCCTGTTTTTCGAGCACTAATACTACGAGATTAATAAGCTTCGTGACTTCACCTTCGGCGATAGTGCTGATCTGCAATTCAACTTCTTCACGGAGTTCGTTCACACGAGCCTCACGATTCTGCGATATCAACACAATAATTGCCAGGAAAATCGCTTCAAGAGAGACTACCATCGTCAAAAAGCCGAATGGATACGGATCGAACGGCTTAATGCCTGGGATTTTATCCGTATTAATAAGTATCCATATGAGGAACCAGGTGGCATTAATTGTCAGAAAAGCGATGGAGCCAAATTTAACGGTAAGCAAATCGGCAAATTTCTCGGTATGGCTTCGCTTGGCATCGGCTTTCGCTTTAAAGCTCCTAATCGCTTTGCGGCGAGTGGCAACGTTCTCCTCAGGGGAAAGATGCGGGTTAAAATATGAGAATAGATCTATTAGCATAATGGTTATTCTTTACTGTAGAATAACAGTTAGGTAATGTAAAACACAAATATGCACGACGGTAACGTATTTTTAGAGCTCAGCCTTATTATCACGATCAGTGCGATCGTGGCTTTGGTAGTGCGTGCCGTGCGCCAGCCGTTAATAATCGGACACATTTTGACCGGTATCATAGTCGGTCCTTCATTACTGCATCTCATCCAATCACCTGAAACAATTGAAACCTTCTCCAGCATCGGTATTGCCCTGCTGCTGTTCATTATTGGCTTGGGTCTAAATCCTGGTGTCATTAAAGAAGTAGGTAAAGTCGCATCACTTGCCGGTGTTGCCCAGGCATTTGCAGCTGGCATTTTAGGCTGGTCAGTCGCGACACTGATGGGTATTCCTGGTACTGAAGCAATTTTCTTCGGGGTAGCGCTCAGCTTCAGCAGTACGATTATTATCTTGAAGTTGCTCTCCGATAAAAAAGAGCAATCTAGACTGTACGGCAAAATTGCCACTGGTATGTTGATCGTAGAAGACATACTTGCGACTATCGCTCTGCTATTTGTCACCTCACAAGGTACTGGCAACTTTTCTGGTGGACAATTAGGAATCCTGGTTCTGAAAGGTGCGGCAATTGCTATACCACTGCTGCTGATCGGCAACAAAGTACTTCCTCACATGCACAAACTTATTGCCGGCAGCCAAGAGTTTCTGTTCTTGTTTGCTCTGGGCTGGGGCTTTGGTAGCGCCGCCCTATTTGAGCTAGCTGGGTTCTCGCTCGAAGTAGGAGCGCTGATCGCGGGTGTTGCATTGGCATCACTCCCCTACACACAGGAAATTAGCTCCCGACTCAGACCTTTACGAGATTTCTTCCTGGTCGTATTCTTTATCTCCCTCGGAGCGCGTTTGAATATCAGCAGCGTCGAACAGTACTTGCCGCTGATTATCATCGGAAGCCTCATTGCCGTCCTCTTTAAACCCCTAGTAGTTATGACAACCATCGGACTCCTCGGCTACACCAAACGCACCAGCTTCAAGACGGCCACATCAATGAGCCAGATGAGTGAGTTCTCTTTGATATTCGTAATATTAGGCATGACCCGCGGCTACGTATCAGAAGACTTCGTCGCAGCACTCACAATCGTTGCACTTATCTCCATTGCTTGCTCCACCTACCTCATTATCTATTCTGATAAATTATTTACGCTGTTTGAGCGTTATTTGAGCATGTTTGAGCGGCGCAAAACGCACTTTGAACAAGAATCAAAGCATCACTACGACCTTGTATTGTTTGGCTACCAAAAAGGCGGTCATGAATTTGTGAGAGTGTTCAAGAACCTTAAAAAACGCTTTGTGGTTATCGACTACGATCCGGAAGTCATCGACGTACTCGAACAACGCAAGATTGATTATCTCTACGGTGACGTTACTGACATTGAGTTGCTCGAAGAAGCCGGTATTGATAAAGCCAAACTGATTGTTTCGACCATTACCGACCATGAAGTCAATAAGTTCTTAGTGCAGCTACTTGAGAAGGTTAACTCAAAAGCTGTCGTTATCGTACACGGTGATAGTCTCAACGAGGCTGCAGAGCTTTACGAACTCGGTGCAAGCTACGTTGTTATTCCCCATTACATTGGCAGCCAGAAAATCGGTTCATTCATACGTAAGAGTGGCCTCAAAAAGAGTGAGTTCAAGAAGTACCGCGAAAAGCACCTTGAGTATCTCGAAACGCATTACGCCCGCGATATAGTCGAAGAATAAAGGTTGTGCTCGGCTATGTAGTCCTGAACCACCGGAAGCAAACCGTTCGGCTCCTTGCCCCTTTTGATGCTCAAACGTATCGATGCCGAGGAATACTTCGGGAACGTTGATTCAAATAGTTCATAGTTGAGGTGCATACCACGGGTTCGCTTGAGAGTTGCGAGCGTTGCGCGAACTTTCTGCTCCTTTTCATTCCGGATACCAACTACGAAATTTACGGAGTTCAGTAGCTCGTCCACATGAGGCCAATGCGCCAGATGGTTTACAACATCATCACCCATGAGCAGGTACAGCTCTGCCCCTTCAAACCTTTTGCGGAGCTTCGGCATGGTTTCGGTCACATTGAAGCGTGACTGTTCAAGCATAATTACCCCCATTCGTGGCTGGTCGGCAATTGCCAGCTGCACCATAGCGGTGCGGTGCTCCAAAGCCTTTACGCCCTGTTTGCGACGTGGACGCGGCTCAACGAGAAAGAATACCTTTTCAAGGTTACAAGCAGTCATGGCCTGCCGTGCGAACGCGAGGTGACCAGCATGGATAGGATCGAATGTGCCGGCGTATATTCCGACTCGACTCACTATAGCCCCATTCCTTCGCAGCAACTCCCATGAGACAAACCTACGGTTTTTCTCATCGCTCGGCGGCGAGAAATAAATTCTCGCTCCCGGCTGCTCTTTTCCCTGAACATCAAAGCGCCATTCCTTCGCAACATTTAGTGGGCATCTTGCAGGCAGGGCACACAAAATGTCCATGCACCGGCTCTATAGGGTAATGCCCGCACGCATCACAAAAGAATTCTGGTATTTTCTCTTTTACGAGTCCCTGATAGATTTCATCTTCTGTGTTCATGCCGCCACCTTTTCTTGTTTCTTAAATACTACTTCTTTAGGTTTTTGTGCTGGCCTTTCAATTTTACCGTTTATCTGCCGGTACGAACAACCTGTGCAGGCTTTATTGCCATGGTAATCGTAGTGGATTTTCAGTTTATTACAGCTCGGGCATGGTCGCTCGCTGTCACGCAGCAGTTCATTCTTATGGGCAGCTTTGAGGCCTAATGCCAAAGCATCTTTCCCCTCATTGCTTGATAGATTAACTGCCTCCAGCCCACAGCTGCCAGCGCCGCAGTAGACTGGTGCCGGGGCCATAGCCTCGATAGTTCCTTGCAAGATTGCGGCTTCACCATATCTACCTTGGGTTTCTAGAACTGCCACCTGACGGAAACCATCAGCAGTCTTGTCGTCAAACATAATTGCCGCTTGAGCGGGGTCCTTCTTCGCTTCTTTCAGCATAACTTCCATAACAAACGCTTCAGTAATCTTCTCAGCTGCCCAATGATCAGTTTGA
>JAQGGX010000016.1 GCA_028289075.1 Candidatus Saccharimonadota bacterium
TATAGTAATATATACCACATGTCTGAGCAGTCCTTTTCTGGTTCAAATGACCCAAGCCTCACCGGCGGCAACGCAGTCCCCGACTCCGCCGAACAACGTCGTCAAATTGAAGGCGATGTGGGCTCCCTCCTCGATAGAACTCTTGAAACCCATAAACAATTTACAGAAGAATTCATACCCGGCGCAGAGCGACTCATCCTGTATGTGCCTAATGACAGTGGGAAAGTAGACACTGTCAGCATCCTTACGGGCACCCGTGACGACGGACGAAGATTTGCGTTCATGGGAACTACTAATAACGAGGTTCCAGTTAATCTATGTATGTTTACCTTTGGTAGGAACGACTACGAATTTGGTGAAAACGATCGTAAGCCGCACCTTGAAGTCGCCGTTCGCGAATCAGCCAATGTTCCTTTTAGACCCCTTGACCCGGATGACATTGAAGATCGCAATCATCGTGATTATGCCAAGAATGCAGATGCTAAAGTCGCCCAGTGGGGACCATATTGGGCTGACGCCCTCCGAAACGGCACGCCTGAAAAACCCCGCAAACAAGGTTTTTTTAAGTAGACTTGGCCGAACAGCCACTAAATAAGACCCCTTACTTATTTGCGTCAAAGCTTGCGTACCCTCAATAGTGCCCTGCGGGCACCCCGAGAGATTAGAAAGAAGTCCTAAGCATGGCCAACGGCACGGCGTTCGTGTTGCACAGCAACCACGCCGGCCACAATACCGCCGATGAGGTGATAGAGCTTATCAAAGTTCGTTAGCTGATTTGGTGCGAGCCTGAACAAATCGGGAGATATTGTACCAAGTAGTGCCAAGCCCAAATACATAACGCTGAACACGATAAGTGACGTACGCACGAACCCTTCATCCCTTGCCCCGTAAGCTGCATACAACAGAAGCGCTGCCAGGCCAAGACGAGCAATATCAAGGCTGATGTCGATGTTGATTAGATTAAACAAACGCCCGTCACCGACGATTAAACCGACTATCCCAAGGCCAAGTAATAAAAATCCAAATACTTTTGCCGTTGTTCTCTGCATATCATTCTCCTTATTACCTCCCAAGGGTAAATAATTTGTACACTGTGCACTATAAAATTTCTCACCCCTGCCATCTGCATACTATTCGTGCTTGCAATCTAACTGCAATTCCATAAAACTAGGTCTAAAGTTAAGGGAGTTCAGTATGGCTAAAGAGCGCGGTGCAGTTGCAGCAAAAAATCATAATGATATTACAAGCCGCCCACACCGCGTAGCTATTCTCGATGCCGGTTCCCAGTACGGTGGTCTGATTGACCGTAACGTCCGCGAAATGGGCGTTAGAAGCGAGCTGCTGCCGCTCGACACGCCTACAGACAAGCTATCCGGCTACGATGCAATTATCATATCCGGTGGTCCGAAAAGTGTTGAAGATGCAAACGCTCATATGTGCGATCCGAAATTACTAGAGATCGGCAAGCCAATCTTCGGAATTTGTTATGGCATGCAGCTCCTGGCCAAGCTGAGTGGCGGCAAAGTTGGACCAAGCAGTCTGCGCGAAGACGGGCCACAGGAAACGACGTTCTCACATGACTCAAAATTGTTCAGTGGGATCGAAGGTAGCCAAAAAGTACTCATGAGCCACGGCGATAGTGTTCAGGTACTACCTCCAGCGTTCACAATAAGTGGTCAGGGTGATTCCCTTATCTCGGCAATCGAGAATCCAAAACTGAACCTATACGGTGTACAGTTTCATCCTGAGGTATTCCAGACAGAACATGGAAGCGAGATCTTTCATAATTTTTTGTTCAACATTGCTGGTCTTACTCCCGACTATACGGTCGAAGACCAAAAAGCAGAAGCGATTACCTATATCCAGAACACTACCGGTAAACGGGACGTCATGGTGTATGTGAGCGGCGGGGTTGATTCTACAGTACTAGCGGCGCTTGTAGCAGAGGCCATCCCAAGCGAAAGGATCCATGCGTTTCATGTCGACACTGGACTTATGCGGGCCAATGAGAGCAAAGACGTCATCGCCGCACTCGAAGCTGCCGGCGTACATGTGCGTTTGATCGATGCTACCGAAACATTCGCACACGCCACCACTACGATAGATGGAGTTACGACCCCTGCCCTAAGCGAAGCCACCGACCCGCAGACAAAGCGAAAAATTATTGGTGACACATTTATCAAAGTACGCTCACAATTGCTAGAAGAATACGAGTTGCCTGAAGATACGGTACTCGCGCAAGGCACACTCCGTCCGGACCTGATCGAAAGCGGATCGTTACTCGCCAGCACCAAGGCCGATACAATCAAGACACACCACAATGATACCGAAAAGGTACGTGAGCTTAGGGATAAAGCAATGGTGGTCGAACCACTACGGGACTTGTACAAAGATCAGGTCCGGGTGCTTGGACGAAAGTTAGGCCTGCCCGACCATATGGTCGATAGGCATCCGTTCCCTGGCCCCGGTCTTGGGATTCGGGTGCTTTGCACCGAAACTTCTTACCGGGAGCCAAACCATGATGAGCTCCAGACACAAATCGATTCATTTCTAGAAAAATCCGGCTACAGCGAGTACCGTGCCCACTTACTGCCGGTACGCACTGTTGGCGTACAAGGTGATGGCCGTAGCTACCGCTATCTGGCAGGTATCGAAGGACCATCTAACTGGCCAGAGCTCATTGCCATGGCCCGAGCTATCCCAAACAACAACCATGCCGTGAACCGCGTCAGTTATATTTTTGGTGATTCGGTAGATCGAGAGGCCTTAGGCGTAACGCCGACACACCT
>JAQGGX010000019.1 GCA_028289075.1 Candidatus Saccharimonadota bacterium
AGCCAAAGAAAGAGTCCATCTACGGATGGGCTTTTTCTTTGGCTCACGGCTGGGAGATATAAATGGGATTGCAAGCGGCAACCCCCGCACCTTGCCCCGGAAGAACCAAAGGTTCTTGGGCTATCTTGGCAGATTTAATTTTAATCTGCCGACAAGGCGAATCCCTCAAAATAATTCACGAAACATTGTCAGAATCTTTGCTGCATCATAATCCAGGATCGACATATCCTTAGGTATGACTTCCACTTTGGCATCGCGACTCACGATTGTCTTGCTTACGTATAACTCTGCGGGCTGGATAGAGCGTACGCTTGAGCACCTAACAGCGTTAAAAGTGCCAATAATTGCAGTAGATAATGGTTCCTCAGACGCGACGGTACGTATTATTCGCACGTTTCCTGGTATCAGCATAATCTCATTGGCCGCGAACATTGGCGCTGCTGCGCGTAATGAAGGGGTGAGGGCTGCCATCACAGCGTACATCGCATTTTGTGACGATGACGTGTGGTGGGATCAGGAAGGTCTTGAAATTGCTGCCACACTCATGGACATGCATCCGAAGCTTGGCGTCGTGAATGCTCGTATTCTGGTAAATGAAGATGAACGGATTGACCCGATCTCTCGCATCATGGCGGCAAGTCCGCTTATAGACAAGGCAGGAATACCAGGCAAAGTGCTGATGGGCTTTATGGCCGGTGCATCAGTGGTCAGGAGAGCAGCCTTTCTGCAGGTGCATGGCTATAACTCAAAGTTTTTTATAGGGGGAGAAGAAGAGGCTGTGGCTTGGGAATTAGCCGATAAAGGATGGGAGATGCGTTACATAGAGGACGTAACGGCTTATCACTACCCAAGCATGCAAAATGCTCCGTATCTTCAGCACTACGGCTTTCGCAATACTATCTGGACGACTTGGCTGCACCGGCCGTTCCCCGCGGCGTTGTCATGGACGTGGTATGTTATCAAATCATCGCATAAGAACGCAGCATTTATTAAGGGACTGCTCATGGTAGTGCCAGGGATTCCGTGGATAATTCGTACTCGCAAGGTGGTGTCGCCTGAAGTAGAAAATCAGATAGCTATGTTGGACGTGGACAAAAAAGTAGGGCCGGATGCACGTAGGTATTGCACGCCCGTACAATCTACAAAAGTCGGTACGCTACAAAAGAATCGCCGCTGAAACTAACTCCTTGAGCGTAATGTCATTTCACCCGGTATCGTTCGACAAACCGTTTCAGAATTTTCATAGGGACAGCGACTGCTTCGTCCTGGGTCGAGTGTATCAATGCTCTGGCGTCTTCTGGCGGAAAATATCCAGCGTTTTTATATACCTGAATTCGGACAGCCAACCCTTCAGCATCTAGCTCGGGGTGGAATTGAGTAGCGTAAATATTGTTCCTGAACCTGATCATCTGTACGGGGCATGTATCTGACTGAGCTAAATGAACGGCATCACGCGGTAACTCTTGTACAGCTTCTTTGTGGCCGACAAAAGCTCGGAAGGATTCAGGTAATGCTTTTGTGAGTGCATCATGTCTGCCTTCGTCAGTCAGGGTAACAGTGACTGCACCGACTGACTCGCTATACCTTTCCTTTGTAACGCGTGCACCGAGAAACTGGGCAAAAATCCCAAGTCCATAACATGCGCCAAGGTACGGGAAATCACGCGCAATTATTTCATCAAAGAGTTTGTACAGGTCAGTTTCAAATTGTATTTGCTCGGGCGACTTGAACGTGTCGCTGACGTTAGAAGGTCCTCCTCCAACAATAATCCCCGAGTAGTTATCGAGGTTAACGTTTTTGACGCCTGCTTGCTCTAATCGGATACGCTCGAAGTCTCCTGGTTTCAGACCCCCAAAACGCACAAATGCATTGAGCTCATTATCTGCTGCGATATCGTCAGCACGCAGTTGCAGTATCAAGAAAGGTTTTGCCATAACTACCCATACTAAAACTCTGGTCATAATTACTCAACGCTGTGCGGCAATTTTCACATTCGTAAACTGGTTGAGCTTATACAATGGCTGCCATGGCTCATACACAGATCACCGGTCACATCTCTTCTGCAAAGTACGTCGACACCGATACGGGGCGTGTGCTTACTCTTCGTTTACTCAAGGGATTATTTCCTTCGCTTACTTTTATGGGCAATGTGCAAAAAACAGGGCTACTTGGTATGAACAGGCAGACTGGTAACTATGAGGTATTTGTGCGCCATCCTCGCTGGGTTCCTGCTGTGCAAGCAGATGGAAGTATCACATACGGAGGACTACAAACTGAAGAACACATTATGCATTTGCTTGGCCGTGAGTATCATGAAGGGGCCCGCACGATCGCTGCGGAAGTGCTTGATTCGCTCAAGCGTGGGCAAGAGATTCCGTACGGTGCGCTGACTATTGGGAAAGAACAAGAAAGTGTAGCGCATGATGCCAAGACTGGCTCAATTGTGCAATTGCCTTCTAACGAACAAGTAGAGCTTCAGTCGGGCGTACACGAAGATGCGTTGCTGCCTTTTGCTGAGCTTCGGCATGCGACAAACGCGCGTATTGATCAGCTCATAAAACGCGCAGAAGCGCATCCCGGAATGTATATGATGGATACTTCCGTGCCCCTCACAGGTTCTCCGAACGATAATGGCATGCAGCTGAATAACGGCGACGGCAGCAGCTACATACTTCCATGGAGTCAGCGGGTAAAAGAGCATCTTATATTTTCTGACAGGAAAGCCGTGAATATATTAAATGCCATCGCCAGACAGCATGGCCATACTGGTTACATGGAGCTTATACAACGCAATGGGATGCAAGCCTTATGGCCAGCTATTGCCTGCCAGACAAGTATAGGATTACCCCATGTGCAGAGTGCGGATGGCACGTATGGCGTACCGCTGGAGATTGCAGTCGCGACGGCCGATATGTTCAATACTAATCTTGATGCTATCGCCGAAATGTTGATGGCATCAGGGCCTTTGGTGTTTGGTTCAGCGCCTGCACACCTGCGTGACTACCGCATGCAGCTCCGATATACGCTGACAGGCGCGCTGCCCGCGCCGTTTATACGAGATGAATCTACTCTGAAAAAGCGTTGGGAGAGCGGCGGAATTAGCGGCTTGATATTCACTCTTGATCGGCTGTCGTTCCAATCCAGATTGCCTGGCAGACTACCCCATGCCATGAGTTATGGAAGCGCCAAAATCCGCATTGAGACAAAAGATCCTCACATGCACATTGGTCGTATAGAGAATACGATTGCTGGAGCATCGCCATCACTACTAGATGAGATTGCACACGATGCATTTATTTATCTGCTTACGGTAGCGGCGTACGAATCAGTTGCGAATGGCGCCTCACCTAGGACATATTTTGGCGACAGATTCAAAAACCTTAGTCGTTGGCGGCAACGAAGGAAACTTACGGCGGCGTTTAATATGCATGGAGCGAATGATGAGCCAGTCGATAGTTTGATTCGCGAGTGTCTGGCGTTACTCAGACGTTTACGCGACACGTATCCCCCTTTAAGCGCCATGGCGACATTTGTCATAGCGCGCGTGCGGAATATGCAAACACCGCCAGCCAGGAACTTGCGGGAATATCGAGATTCGCCTCGTGGTCCGATCAGCGAAGTGATGCTTGCAATGTATGACCGGGGTGTGACACCGTTAGAAATCATGAAGGAAACGTATGATTACCAGCATGATCTTGCCAAAGAAATCAGACAGCTTGCCGCTACTCCTGCGTTCTTTGACCAGCTCAATGCTCGTTTTGCGCACCCTGCGTCGTGAACGGCTGGAGTGCTATTGCGGACACGGAAGGCGATGAGGCTGTGCCCTAGCTGAGAGTTTCTGAAAGACTCTGAAAAAGTATTTACTAGTGTTTTTGTTTTTATAGTGGAGGATAAAACTTCTTATCTTTAAATCCAGCAGATGTGCAGTATACTAAAATGGTTATGCGAGTTTTGGAGCCTCATCAGTTTAATTCATTCAAAAAACCAAAAACCCGTGATAAGCGACCTTTTGTACGACTGG
>JAQGGX010000026.1 GCA_028289075.1 Candidatus Saccharimonadota bacterium
GTTCAGTCGAAGAAGATGAGCTAGAAAAACCTTCATTTTTACGCCGTTTAAAGCGCCGTCGTGAACAGTCTTCAGACACCGAAGGAAAAGACGAAAATAACAGGGGTGACAGCGCGTAAATAATACAGCGTTAATTGCTTGCAAAACGCTATAGCTGGAGTATTATTAGTCGTATAAGCGCTATATATGGTATGTCCAGTATAACGTTAGCACGTTCAGATTGAACAAAGGAGGTGTGCAACATGAAATGCAGCCAATGCCAGCAAGTCGATACAAAAGTTATCGAATCGCGCGAAGCAGCTGACGGTGAAGCAATACGTCGTCGTCGGGTTTGCGCTAATTGCCAGTACCGCTTTACGACCTATGAGCGTATCGAACGTCCACAGATCATCGTAATCAAAAATAATGGTACGAGGGAATTGTTTAACCGCGACAAATTACTTGCCGGTCTATATCGAGCATGTGAAAAAACACCTATTACTAGCCTGCAACTAGAGCGCTTAGTAGCGAACATAGAGCAGCAGATCCAGTCTTGTGGCGATCAAGAAGTCGCAACAGCCAGACTCGGTGATATGGTAATGGAGCGCTTATCACAGCTTGACGAGGTAGCATATGTTCGCTTTGCAAGCGTCTACAGGCGCTTTAAAGACATCGCCGGCTTCGAGCGTGAACTAACAGAAATTCGCGAACGAAAAACCGGGTACGTCAAAGGTTAGGGCCTTTGACAGTTGCCCTCGGGTCTTAAAGGAGAATACCCTGAGTAAAATCAGGTGTGTTTGAGACTCAAGGGGAGCTGGCATGTCTTCTGTGAGAGCGGACGATGCGAACTCTAACAAACATCTAAAAAAATATTACTAACAAAGTGAGGGTATTATGGGACAATCTACAATCCTGGGGCGCAGGAGACTTTTTACGCCCCCTAAAAGCAAGGGGTACGACCAACTAAGTTGGGTTACACGCGACTCAGTTATTATGAATCCAATGACTGGCAAGCCAGTCTTTGAGCAAAAAAACGTGGAGTTTCCTGAAGGTTGGTCACTGAACGCAATTAACATCGTTGCACAGAAGTACTTTACCGGCACACCAGGTACTGAAAGCCGTGAATCTTCACTAAAGCATCTTATTGATCGTGTTGCCGACACTATTACGCGACAAGGTTTGCAGGAAGGTTACTTTGAAACCGAAGCAGAGGCTGAAGATTTCCGCGAGGAACTAAAGTTTATTCTTGCCACACAGCGAGCTGCTTTCAACTCCCCAGTATGGTTTAACATCGGTGCTCCTGAGCGCGCACAGCAGGCAAGTGCCTGTTTCATCCTTGCCGTAGAAGACACCATGCCTTCAATTCTTAACTGGTACAAAGACGAAGGAATGATCTTTAAGGGTGGTTCGGGTGCAGGGCTTAACATTAGCTCTATTCGTTCCTCTGCAGAAAAGCTTGGCAAGAGTGCCGGTACTGCTTCCGGTCCATTGAGCTTCATGCGCGGTGCTGACGCATCAGCAGGCGCTATCAAGAGTGGTGGTAAGACCCGTCGTGCAGCCAAGATGGTTATCCTGAACGCTGACCACCCGGATGTAGAAGAATTCATCTGGTGTAAGGCCCGTGAAGAAGACAAGGCTCGCGCTTTGCAAGCTGCAGGTTATGACATGAGCCTCGACGGTAGGGACATCTTCTCTGTTCAGTATCAGAACGCAAACAACTCAGTTCGTGTCACTGATGAGTTCATGGAAGCAGTTGTTAAGGGTGAGAAGTGGGACCTTAAGGCTGTTACGACTGGTAAGACAATTCGTACTGTTGAAGCTCGCGACTTGTTCCGTCAGATTTCAGAAGCTGCATGGAAGTGCGCTGATCCTGGCATGCAGTTTGATACCACTATTAACAAGTGGCACACAACACCAAATGCAGGTCGTATCAACGGTTCAAATCCATGTTCTGAGTACATGCACCTTGATAACTCAGCTTGTAACTTGGCTTCAATCAACTTGCTCAAGTACTTGAACGACGACTTTAGCTTTGACGTTGAGTCATTCAAACACACCGTAGAAGTCATCTTTACTGCCCAGGACATTCTTGTTGGTTACAGTGAGTACCCAACCGAGGGTATTGGCAAGACCGCACGAGCATATCGTCAGCTTGGTCTTGGTTATGCTAACCTTGGCGCTACACTTATGGCTCAAGGCTTGCCATACGATTCAGATGAAGGCCGTGCACAGGCTGCAGGGATTACTGCCCTTATGACGGGTCATGCATATGCAACCAGTGCTCGAATGGCTAACCGCGTCGGTCCATTCGCAGGATTCCATAAGGACCGCGAAGGTATGATCCATGTTCTTAAACAGCACCGTGAAGCTGTATCTGACATTAACGCAGGTTTTGTAGCTGAAGAGCTCTTAAGTGCAGCTGCCACCGCTTGGGACGAAGCCGTAGAGCTTGGTAGTCAGTACGGCGTACGCAACTCACAAGCAAGTGTGCTTGCTCCTACCGGTACAATCGGACTCATGATGGATTGTGACACGACTGGTATCGAACCTGACCTCGGCCTTGTGAAGGTTAAGAAGCTTGTTGGTGGCGGTACGATGAGTATCGTGAACCAGACGGTGCCTCGAGCACTCATCGCTCTTGGCTACACCAAGCCACAAGTTGATGACATCATTAGCTATATTGATGTTGAAAAAACAATACTCGGCGCTCCTCACCTCAAGAAAGAGCATGAAGCGGTCTTCGCTTGTTCTATGGGCGACAACGCTATTCACTACCTTGGTCACGTAAAGATGATGGGTGCGGTACAGCCATTTATCTCTGGTGCGATCAGCAAGACGGTGAACTTACCAGAAGACGTAACGGTAGAAGATGTCGAGCAGCTTCACATCGACTCATGGAAGCTTGGTCTGAAGGCTGTCGCTATCTACCGCGACAACTGTAAAGTTGCACAGCCACTTTCAATGGCTAAGAAGGAAAGCAAGGATGAACCTGTTGCAGCAGTAGCTGAATCAGTCAATGACAAGATCATCCTGAAGGGTGCAGTGCGTCGCAAACTACCTCGTGTTCGCAATAGCCGTACCTACCACTTTGAGATTACTGATCTTGATGGTTACTTCACGGTCGGTGAGTACGAAGACGGAACCCCGGGTGAACTTTTCGTAAGCATCTCAAAACAGGGAAGTACGTTGTCTGGCCTTATGGATTCCTTCGCTATCAGCGTGAGCCATGGTCTCCAGTATGGTGTGCCTCTCAAGAGCTATGTGAAGACACTACGTGGTACAACTTTCGCTCCATCTGGTATTACCGATGACAGCGAAATCCGTACAGCGAGCTCCATTACAGATTACATCTTCCGCCGCTTAGCGCTTGACTACCTTTCATTCGATGACCGCCTTGAGCTTGGTCTTGCTTCACTCGAAGACATGCCAGTTGAAGAGCAGACAAGTCTGTTAGATGAAAAGACTGACGTCCGCGATGAGACCTCTACGAAAGTAGAGGAGAAGGCTGAACCAGCTCCATCTCCAGCCGTAGCCGAAGCACCAGCTCGCGCTACAGCTGATGCTAAAGCAACAGTAGGGGATGCGACAGCGCCACTTTGCTACAACTGTGGTAACCAAACCCAGAAGGCAGGTAGCTGCTACGTATGTACCTCGTGCGGGAGCACAACAGGCTGTAGCTAGAAAAACATAGCGCGCCAGCACTTGAGCGCCAGCAGAGCCACCACTCTGCTGGCGCTCTTTGCGTTCTACGGTGTCAAAGATTCCGCTACTCATCTTTTCCTTGCAGAACGCTAAAGTATGTCCTTCTAACGTCTTGCTAAAAGATCGGAGTGGATCGGATCTTTTTATTGGCGTGTAGCCCCTACGGGATTGACATATATTGTGCGACATAGTAAACTATATCCTTGTGTTTAAATGGAGGGTAGTTTCTACTTTGAGAGCCGCAATACTGGCAGTCGCAAAACTTGCGAATGTGCAAATTTCAGAAGCAATAAAAGCTAATAGACAGCATCCGCTGTTCGGCAATGAAATAGACATCAAAGAAGAACTCATAAATCTTGAGGAAGCAATTCGGGTACACCATATTGGTGCTGCTTCGCTGAAAAAATACCCCACGATCGAAAAGCATGTCATGAAAGAGCGCGAACAAATTCTTGTTCACTGCATCGGTCTTGTATCGCGTATGCTTCGCGGTCGAAAATTAGACTTTGACTATACCGAAGAAGACATCGCTTACGCGACAAAGAAGTTGGTTCGCCTCATCGTAAAAGATGCGGAGAAGTTTGGATACTTTGAGGGTCTGAACGCCAATGCGTTCAAGGCACTGTTGCCATACATGACTGCTGCTCAGTATATTCGCTACAGCAAGCGGCCGTGGGTTCACCCATTAGTTTATTTGCGCCCACTTATGCCCATGACGCTCCGTCTTCGTTACGTATAGAACTTATAAGGCTTGAACCAGTAACAAGTTCCAAAGCTCTTATGCTACACTAAGCGTAATGAAGGTATGCATCATATACCACCCCAGATCTGACCATGCCCGTAAAGTCGAGGAGTACGTGCATGATTTCAAGCAACAAAGCGGTCGCGACGTTGAGCTTATAAGTCTAGAAACCCGGGACGGCGCAGCGACTGCAACGCTCTATGACGTAGTTCAGTATCCCGCAGTGATTGCCATGAAGGATAACGGTGAGCTTGTCACATTTTGGCAAGGTGGCGAGTTGCCGCTTATGAATGAAGTAGCAGCGTATCTGGCGTAGTTGCTCAGTAGCACTAAGTGCGCTATAGTGCTACTCGTACAATTAAGTCAAATCCGTTAATAGCAGCTATCAACTGTGATTCGTAGGTTCGACCTCACGAAACGGAGCGAAAAGAAATCTGCAAGCCAGAGAGTAGAATTCGCCGGGAATGCCCGTTATAGCTTCAAATAAGCGCTTCTTCAAGGATCACCTTAAGAGGAAACTGGATGGTACCGCCCTTATCTAAGGGCTCCAGTATTCACTCGAAAGGTGATTTTTTAATGAAAGGAAAAGCAATGAAGTTTCAACAAGGCAGTCGACGACGAGCAAGCGAGTACGAAAAAGACCTTATTCGCTATTGGAAAGAGCACAAAACGTTTGAGAAGTCTGTTGAAATGCGTCCGAAAGACAACGCCTATGTCTTCTATGATGGGCCTCCATTCATTACGGGTGTGCCACACCAAGGAACATTGCTCAGTAGTATCGTCAAAGATGCTATGCCTCGTTACTGGACCATGAAAGGCAAACGGGTTGAACGTGTCTGGGGCTGGGATTGCCATGGTCTGCCAGCGGAAGTCTTTACAGAGAAAAAACTAGGCATTCAGGACAAACGTGATATCGGTACTAAGATCAGCCTTGAGGAATACATCATGACCTGCCGCGCCAATATGGTGCAGACCGGTTCAGAGTGGGAAGAGACTATCGAACGTATTGGGCGCTGGGTTGATTTCAAGGGTGCCTACAAAACCATGGATAAGGATTATATGGAATCCGTATGGTGGGCATTCAAGAAGCTATACGAAGCAGGTAAAATCTATGAAGGTGAAAAAGTGCTCTTGTATTGTACTCGAGACGCAACACCTATCTCTAAAGCAGAAGTCGCTATGGACAACTCTTATCAGGATGTGACCGATCCGTCCGTATTCGTAAAGTTTAAGCTAGTGGACAGTGATTCTTATTTGCTTGCGTGGACCACCACTCCTTGGACATTGCCAGCTAACACCGCTGTTGCTGTAAATGAAACATTTGACTACGTTGAGGTAGAGGTAAATGGCGAGAAGCTAATCCTCGCAAAAGACTTGGTGTCTAAGGTGTTAACAGACGAGAAGCATCAGCCATTGCAGTATAAATTACTACGAGAACTGAAGGGCAAAGAGCTTGTCGGCAAGTCATATGAACCTCTATTTGGAGATAGGGGAGAAAAAGCCCATAAGGTTTGGCACGCTGATTACGTGACGCTCGAAGATGGTACAGGAATTGTTCATTTGGCGCCTGCTTATGGGGAAGAAGACTATGTACTCTCAAGAGAGAAAGGCTTTCCATTTGTTAACAATATCGATGACAACGGGTTCTACACCTCTGGTGAATGGGAAGGTCAGTACGTTTGGGATGCTAATAAGCCAATCGCCAAAGAGCTATATGCTCGGGGCGTCGTATTTAAGATTGAATACATCAAACACAGCTATCCACACTGTCACCGCTGTGGCACGAAACTCATGTACCGCGCACACCCCAGTTGGTTTATGGATGTTAATGGCCAGCGTACCGAAATGCTTGAGCAAAACGGCAACGTCAACTGGTTTCCGGAGCACATCAAGCATGGGCGTTTTGAGAAGACTGTAGAGTCTGCACCAGATTGGAACCTAAGCCGTGACCGTTTCTGGGCCACGGCTATGCCGGTCTGGAAGGGTGTGGGCAAGGATGGCAAAGAGCATATCAAGGTTATTGGTAGTTATGCCGAACTTAAAGGACTCTCAGGAGTTGAGCTGGAAGATTACCATCGACCGTGGATTGACGATGTTACCTTTGAGATTGATGGCGTGAAGTATCAACGAATCGATAAAGTTCTCGACTGTTGGTTCGAATCTGGCTCGATGCCGTTTGCTCAGTTTCACTATCCATTTGAAAACCAAGAGAAGTTTGAGCAGAACTTCCCAGGAGACTTCATCTCCGAATATGTTGGGCAGGTGCGGGCATGGTTCTACTACCTACATACTGTGTCAGTCGGGCTGTTTGATAAGAATGCATTTAGCAACGTTATCGTAACAGGTGTCGTAGCCGGTAATGATGGTCGTAAAATGAGCAAATCATTCGGTAACTACACCGATCCGAACGTCTTGATGGACCAGTACAGTGCTGATTCACTACGCTTCTTACTGTTGTCATCACCACTTTTGAACGGCGAAGACTTTGCCCTCACTGATAAAGACGTGGCTGATGTGGCCCGCAAACTCAGTATGGTGTGGAATATGTATGATTTCTTTACACTTTACGCGTCTGTTGATGGTTGGGAGTGGAAAGGTGACCTGAGTGATCCGACGCCTGATCTTACTAATGTACTCGACCAATGGATCGTTTCTCGTGTTCATGAGTTGACGCGTGAAGTTGATAGTCATATGCAGCGCTACGACATTCCTAATGCTATGAAACCTATCTTGCCATTCCTTGAGGACGCATCTAACTGGTATGTGCGCCGCTCACGAAAGCGCTTCTGGAAGAGCGATAATGATTCTGATAAAGAGATGGCTTATCGCACGTTGCACTACGTGCTCGTACAGCTCAGTATCACCATGGCACCGTTCACGCCATTCTTGGCCGAAGAACTATACCAGAAGCTTACTGGCGGGGAATCAGTGCACTTGCTAGACTGGCCAGAAGTTGGACATGTCAACGAACTGATACTCACTGAAATGAAAGATATCAGAAAAGGTATAGAGCTTGGCTTGTCAGCTCGTGCAGCCGAAGGTGTCAAGGTGAGAACACCGCTTTCTTCTGTAAATATACAACTAACCGTTACCGTAAATGATAATCGCGTTCAGCCATATTTGGACATTATCAAGGAAGAACTCAATGTTAAGGATGCGCAATTTGGTCCAAAAGCAGAAAGTGTTTCAGTTACGCTCAATACTGTCATGACTCCTGAACTCAAACGCGAGGGTATGATGCGCGATGCCGTTCGGCATATTCAACACGCTCGCAAACAAGCGGGACTTAATGTTGATGATCGTATTCGCCTTGTACTGAAGGCAGAAGATATTGAGCTTTCAAAAGCTATTTCAGAGCACCTAGACACGATCAAATCGGAAACGTTAGCAAGTCATTTGCGTACAGATGGTAAGGCTGCATATGAGGTTGAGGTGAACGTTGAAGGCGCGAAGCTTACTGTTGGTCTGGAAAAAGATTAACGAGAGCATTCAACACCTTTGACAGAAGCAGTTATCTCTGTTAGAATCTCTCGGTAACTAAATGCTCCGTGTTATGGAGCTCCCTAAAGGTAAAGAGTAATTACATATGAAAAAAGCTGTAATTGCGACAGGTGGCAAGCAGTACCTCGTCGCAGAAGGTGAAACGCTCGAAGTAGAGCTACTAAAGCAAGAAGGCAAAACTGCTACATTTGTCCCACTTCTTGTTATTGATGGCGATAAGACTACCGTCGGTACGCCAAGTGTTAAAGGTGGTAGCGTCACTGCTGAAATCGTAGAAGAAGATGCTAAGGCCGATAAGGTACTTGCTATTCGCTACAAGGCTAAGAAGCGCGTACATAAAATACGTGGCCATCGCCAGCACCAGACCATCGTTAAGATTACTAAAATCGCCTAATCTTAATTTATCGAGCATAACTCTAAGGAGCTCCGTGTGAGCTCCTTTTTGTTTGTGAAGTAGATCACATATTGTGGATAACTCTCATACGCAGAGTGCTATCGTGTAATAAAACAAAACAGGAATGTTTTATGGATATATTCAAAACATCAAAACTTATACCAGAGTTAATATACTGCTTTAAGATTGTATGTATACCTAAAGTTGTTTAATTTACAACTTTACAGTTATAGTTTGAACACCACTATTAACATAAATGCAGAAAAAAAGAAGATTATATTTGTTTATTCAACAAGGGTACTTAAGGGAATAAAATTAAAGTAGGTTTTACAAAAACAAATAAAGTTAAAACCAAAACCAAAACAAACCAAAAAACTATGATGCAACAGCGGCAGACCCGCAAACCCTTGCTGATGTCTCTCCCTTGGATAATGGGGCTGTTGCTCGTGACATACCTCGCAATTACCTTTTTGACTCCTACTCACCCTGTTAAAGCAGCCACATCTTCAACTCTCAACTTTCAGGCACGACTACTGACTTCAGGCGGAGGAATCGTTGCTGACGGTAACTATCACATTGAGTTCAAACTTTACAATGTAAGCTCTGGTGGCTCAGCGCTCTGGACGGAGACACGTACCACAGGGAGCCTGGTGCCGGTTAAGGCTGGTTACCTTACTGTTAATCTCGGTAGTGTGACTGCATTCCCGGGCACTATTAACTGGGATCAAGAACACTGGATTACGATGAATGTTGGTGGCGCCGGTGGCTCTGCGACCTGGGACGGGGAAATGAGTCCTCGTTTGAAGCTCACAGCCGTACCGTATGCCTTCAAGGCAGGGCAGTTAGCGCAGTTTAACGGTACGACTAGTTTTACGAGCACGCTTAGCCTGGTACAGCCGACCGGAGGAAGCCAGACGTTCCAGATTGCTGATCAGG
>JAQGGX010000046.1 GCA_028289075.1 Candidatus Saccharimonadota bacterium
GATTGCCAGTGGCAACCCCCGTACCTTGCCCCGGAGCCAAAGCGAAGGGGTCACCTTGGCAAAAGTAAATTTCTTTTGCCGATGAGGCGAATCCCTCCCTCTCCGCCAAATCAAGAGCCCACCCGCAAGGGTGGGTTTTTGATTTGGTGTGAATGCGATTTGAACCGGACAGAACGAACGAAGTGAGTGGAAGGGTTCGTAAGGAGTGAAGCTCGCAGGCGCTTGCTCCGAGAACTGGAATGACGGAATAGCGTAGCGTCATCCCTCTCGGTAGAGAGCTGATCCTGTAGGAATTATCTACTAACTATTGTTTCGGAGTAGTTGGCGTAATAGTGTCGCCAGGTTTTATACCTGTCTCCTGTTCGTCTTTTTGTTTCAAGTTCTCTGTATTTTGTTCGGCAGCGAGCTCTTCCTCGGTCTTTTCAAGGTCTTCGGGGGTTTCTTCCGGTACGAGCGGTGCGGTCGTTGGTCCTTGTGACTCGGCTGGCTTTTCAACGGTCTTGGTGATCGTCTTCTCGACAGTTACCTGCTTTGGTTTCTGGTTGCCATTGTTATTATTTGATTCATTTTGCTTTGCTGCAATAGGAGCAGCTGCGGCTACAGCAAGCGGGTCACTTTGAGCGCCACGAGCCAGTGATTTGCTTCGTAGCTTCTGGATGAGCAATAAGATCGCTCCAACTACCACGTAGCTTCCTGCAAAGATGATGAGTATGCGGTTGAGAGCTTCGTACAGCGATCCTAAGATGCCTATAAAGGTCGTTTGTATGCTTGACGTAGCGAACTCGGCAAGGCGTCCTCCCGGCTCGTTTGCTTGCTTGAACAAGAACCATATGATGAGCGTGGCTATAGCTAGGAATACACCAGTGGTTAAGAAACTCATACCGAGCAGACGAATCCCCTTTTGGCGGGTTTCGGCCAGGAAGAATATGCCGATTGCCATCAAAAGAGCTAGGGCCCCGAGGATGAGTGGCGCACGCTTTGCCCATTGGTATGTCTCAGGCGCGTTTTGATAAGCCTGCGCTATTGGTTCACCACTACTCGTCTTTGGCAGGTCCTGGGCTGTCACATTAGTGTCACTTAGGAATTCTTTATTGCCCATAAACTCACGAATAAATTTTTGTTTCTCGCTAGCAAGGTTGAGGCCAGGTGGGCGACAGGTCATAGTGAACGGATCAATGTTTCCGTTCTGGAACTGTTGCAGTTGGGCGGGTGTATTACAGACCGGTAGGTTTGCGACGCGCTGCATTGCGTAGTCGCCAAGACCATTGGCGAGTTGTTGCTTGGCATTATTTAGATCAACGGCAAAGGTTGGCTCTGTTGTCTTGCCGTCAAGCCAGGCATATGAACCATCAATCACCTTTTCGGTTGATTGCTTCAAAAGGTCCGGGTTGAAGGAACTTTTAATGGCCGATTGAACCTCGGGTTGATTCAATGGAACGCTTCCCTCATCCTGGTTGTTCTTGGCATTTTCCTTGATTACGCCATCAACGAACGAACTATAGACGCCCGACTCGTTAAGGGTATCTTTTAACTTTTCAGGCGTTCCAAAAACAAGGGTCAGTGCAGTTGAGATAGCCAACAGTACAAGGGCTATGCGAAATAATGAAGGTAGGATCCAAAGTGTAGCTTTTCTAAATATATTCATAAAGTTTATTGTAGGCGAAATACGAAATTTATTTAAGCTGTTTAAATTCTCTTGCGCTGCCCTGTACAATTAATTCATATGGAAGACAGTGTTTTTACGAAAATCATCAAGGGAGAAATCCCGAGCCACAAAGTTTACGAAGATGAGCGAACCATCGCCATTATTCCTCTGCACACTATCGCTAAGGGCCATGTACTAGTAATCCCGAAGGTGCAGGTTGATCAGTTTATTGATCTGGACGAAGCTGATTATCAAGCCGTTATGGCTGTCGTGCAAAAGGTTGGTAAGCGTATGAAGGAAGTGCTGAATCCGCAGAGAATCGGATTGCAGGTGGTTGGATTGGATGTACCTCATGTCCATGTGCACGTTATTGCATTTGATACGCTTGCGCAGTTCCGTGAACTGCCCGATGAGTCTGCAGCGATTGATCATGCAAAGCATGCCGAAATGGTCCAGAAGCTTGCTTTTTAAGAGGTGAAGCAGCAATAGTCCTGGACAATAAACAGCTATAATGCGAAACTTTTAGTATGTTTTCAAGTGTAGCAATTGGATTATTAATGAGCGCCGGACTGAGCGCTTGGGTGTATTCAAAGATGCAGCGCCAAACTGGTGGGAATACACAATCTGCTCTGACGGTAGCTGCAGGAGCGGGTGTTCTAGCCTTTCTTTTTGTTATTACCTTCCTCAGCATGTTCTCCTGATTGTCCCTTCGCAACGGTCAGCCTGCTCAGGTGCAGAGCGCCTGACTCCGTTGGCCTCTTTAGTATCATGCACGTGTTTCCGTTTCGGTACTTACGCACCGTACCTTTAGTGCGGCTTACTCCGTTCCTTACGGAGAAAACGCACCTGACGTTAAAATGCGGAAGGGCCGAGGCAACTCTGAATACACATCGCAAATAGACAGAACTAGCCGTTTAGTACTAGTTTCTGCTTGGTTTTTCTTAGGATGACAGGTATTATATGGTCATATGGACGAGGTGGGGCTGGGTAAGCAATTACAGCAGTCCCGGCAAGCAGCAGGACTCACTCAACAAGAGTTATGCCAGCGTGCTGGGCTAAGCTATTCAACACTGGCTAAAATTGAGCGAGGTGCTATCAAAGCGCCGTCAATCTTTACCATCCAGAGCATAGCTGCTGCCTTGGGTATTACGCTCAATGACCTGCTTGGTATCCCCTCTATCCCTGCTGCCCCTGTGGGGACACCCAAGAAACGCAGCAAGAGCGGCATCCGCTTTGTATACTTTGATATCAACGGCTGTTTGGTACGGTTCTATCACCGTGCATTCACTGCTATCGCCGAAGTCTCAGGCAAACAACCTGACATCGTCGAGACCACCTTCTGGCACTACAATGATGCTGTTTGTCGGGGTGAGATCTCAATCGAGGAATTCAACCGTATATTGGGTGAAGCATTTGAGATGGCTGATTTCGAGTGGCGCACCTACTATCTCGAGGCAATTGACCCGATCCAGGAAATGCACGAACTCGTTACC
Source organism: Candidatus Saccharimonadota bacterium (assembly GCA_028289075.1). Classification (GTDB taxonomy): domain Bacteria; phylum Patescibacteriota; class Saccharimonadia; order Saccharimonadales; family JAQGGX01; genus JAQGGX01. The sequence continues at coordinate 3,139 of JAQGGX010000046.1, forward strand.
TGGGCGAGTGAGCACTACCACGTGGGGCTGCTCAGCAACATTATGCCAGGACTAATTTCCGCCATGCTTGAGAACGGCATGTTGCCAAAAGTCGACTACGCTGCAATTATTGATTCATCAGAGGTCAAGGCTATTAAGCCAGAGGCTGCTATCTACGAAACAGCCCTTGGCCGCACTACTTGTGAGCCACATGAGATCCTACTGGTTGATGATTCCCGTTCTAATCTGATGTCAGCCGAACACATGGGCTGGCATGTGCTTTGGTTCGACGATTACCGACCCGAAGAGAGCGTCGCTCGCATTCGCGCAGCGCTTGAGCCGGAAGAGACCGCTGCTCCTATTCCTGTCGGCTCGACTCGCTGAAGCGTCCGTGCTCCTCGATTACCTTAGAAAGTGCTACCTTGGCTTCTTCTAACTGTGCCTTGGTCTGTTCGACGATCTGCTTTGGTGCATTGTCGACGTAGTTTTTATTACTTAAACGTCCTTCAAGCTGAGCAATGACTTTTTCCTGATCTTCACGCTTTTTCGTGAGCTCACCGAGGAAATGTTCTGCCGTGCCGAAGTCGATATCAAGCCAGGCTTTGTAAGGAGTACTAGTCAGATGTAACCCCTGGCCTGAACGCACTTCAGCGATATCGCCAAGTCCGGCCATACGCTTAATGAGATCAGCATGTTCAATGATGAATGTTTCGCCGGTGTGGTACATCGTGACGTTGTTACGCAAACGCATAACACCTTTGATGTAGCGGACTTCACTGACGATGTTCTTTACATCCTCAAATACCTGAGCCTTATCAGCAGAAACGCTTCTGACCTCTGGCCACTGAGAAGTAATCAGGAGTGTATCCCCTTCCCATTTCAGCGTCTGCCAGATAGCTTCGGTTACAAACGGTGCGAACGGATGCGCAAGCTTCAGGATGGTTTCCAATGTGTACGCCAGTACGCCTTTGTTCAGATCAATCTTTGAAGCCTCGATATACCAGTCAGCAAAGTCGTCCCACACCAGGTGGTATAAGAGTTCATATGCTTCGCTGAAGCGGTATTCATCTAAGTATTTAGAGAGTTGCTTGCTTGAATGATGTAATTTATTCAACATCCAGTAGTCGGCTGCTGACTCTGCTGTAGGATTGCTCTTCAGCTCAAACTCATCACCGATCTTGTCTTCGATGAAGCGGGCAACGTTCCAGAGTTTGTTAGCAAAGTTACGAGCTTCCTCGACACGACGTGTGTCGTAGCCGCGGTTCACGGCCGGTGCACGACCAGCAATGATGCCCATTCGTAATGCATCTGAGCCATACTGCTCAATAACTGGGGTCGGGTCGACGACGTTACCGATCGATTTGCTCATCTTTGAACCGTCCTCAGCCATAACATACCCATGAATGTAGACTTCCTTAAATGGAATCTCCCCTGTTGCGTACAGGCCGAGCATGATCATGCGGCTTACCCATGGGTAGAGGATTTCTCCACCAGTTTCCATGAGGCTTAGCGGGTAGAATTGCTTAAAGTCTTCGTGATCTGGGTAGCCAAGTGTGGCGTATGGCCAGCTAGAGCTAGAGAACCAGGTATCGAATACGTCAGGGTCACGGTGGTAGGTCTTGCCGTCAACTTTGACGAATTCCTGGTCGACGCGTTCGTCGTAAATCCAATCGTCATGATCATCGACGTTCTGGAAGGCAGGAATTGGGATGCCCCAAGAGATCTGACGACTAATGTTCCAGTCACGAAGGTTTTTGAGATAGGTGATCAGCTGCTCTTTCTTGGTCTCAGGAAAGAAGGTAATCTTGTTTGCCTCAAGTGCTTCGATTGCCTTCTTGGCAAGCGGTTGCATATCGACGAACCACTGTTCCATCAGCATTGGTTCAATGATTGTGCCGCATTTATAACAATGTCCTATGCGGTTGTGATAGTCTTCATCGACTTTCACGAGCAGGTCCATTTCTTTCATGGCAGCAACAACGGCTTTGCGTGCCTCAATAACAGACAATCCAGCAAATCGCCCGGCATGGTGATTCATGGTGCCGTCGTGGTTGATAACGCGAACGGCGGGCAGATTGTGGCGCTGGGCAACTTCCCAGTCATCGAATGAGTGCGCAGGAGTAATCTTTACGGCACCGGTACCGAAGTTGGGGTCTACCATCTCATCGGCAACGACACGGACTTCGAATGGTCCGTTAACACCTTCAACGGTGACGGTCTTCCCTACCCACTCTGCGTAACGCTTGTCGTCAGGATGAACGGCAACGGCGGTATCACCGAATTTAGTTTCTGGACGAGTAGTTGCCAGAGTAAAAGGACCGTACTTGATGTAGTACAGCGGGGTCTTCCCTTCCTTGAACTCAACTTCGATGTCGGCAAAGCCGGTGCGGTGGTGTGTGCAGTAGTTAACCAGTCGCTCACCTCTGTAGATAAGGCCTTCGTCCCACATTTTCTTGAATGTTCGGTAAGCTTGTTTCACGATCTTTTCATCAAGTGTGAAGGTGTAGCGGCTCCAGTCGGCACTGACACCCATGCGGCGCATTTGCGTTTCGAAGTTGCCGCGGTTCAGGGCTACAAAGTCATAAATTTGGGAGTAAAGTTCTTCACGTGAAAAGTCGAAGCGACTCTTCCCTTCCTTGGCAAGGTGTTTTTCGTATACAGATTGTGTTTCAAAACCGGCATGGTCGGCACCCGGCAGCAATAATGTCGCATCACCTTTCATTCGGTGATAGCGTGCTGGAATGTCTTCAAGCGCAACGGTTAGTTCGTAACCTATGTGCAAGTTTGCATTTGCATTCGGCGGCGGCATGACAATGCTGTAGTTCTCTTTTGAGCCGCGGTGTTGGGGCGCAAAAGCTCCGCTCTTTTCCCAGAGATCGTAGATATCATTTTCGTATAGGTTTGGTTCGTAAATTTTAGGTAATTTCATATTTCAACTCCTGCAACACGATAACTTCTCTTTTGGCTGAGCCAAAAGCTCCTTTATCGTTGATAGCGCATTACTGTGTCAATGCTTCCAGTGCGCGTTCATCGTACATATAAATACGACTCACTGTGCGCTTCAGCCTTTCCTTGTACTGCATCTATCTGCAGAACTTAAAACGGGCTTTAAAAGCAGATTTACGTTAATTATCATAACACCTTTAATAATGGATTTCTAATCTGTTGTCTTTTCACGTGAAACAACCACTAGTACTATGCTGCTAGTATTTCACGTGAAACAAATTAACAGAGGTGGATTACATACTGAGATTGGGAGCAATGTCGAGAGAATAGGGGTCGGCGGCGGGTCGATTATGCATGACGTGGAATGAACCAAGCGTAGCAATCATGGCGCCATTATCGGTACAGAGTTTTCGATCGGTATATTCGATAGGCAAGGGGACTCGCTCGGCTAGCTGGCGGCGGAGCTCAGGGCTGGCAGCTACGCCACCACCGATAACGACAGTCTTTGGCTGGTATTCCTCGAATGCCGTCATGAGCTTATCGACGACCGTTTCTACCGCTACGCGTTGGAAGCTGGCAGCAATGTTGGCTTTCTGAGCTTCAGAGAGGCGTCCAGGAAGCTCGTAAGAGGGAAAGGTGTGATCTTCACCAATTGCAGTTTGTGCAGCCCTCAAAACGGCTGTTTTGATGCCAGAGAAACTAAAGTCATACTTAGCTTGTAACTTTGCCTTCGGGAAATTGAACGCAAACGCATCGCCTTTGGCTGCTGCTTTTTCAACGTTGGGACCACCAGGGTAGGGAAGACCAATGATTTTGGCGACCTTGTCGAAGGCTTCGCCGATGGCGTCGTCATGGGTTTGACCGAGCAGCGTGTAGTCAAAGTGATCGCGCCAGATCACCAGTTGTGAATGCCCGCCGGAGACAATCAGCCCCAGCATAGGGAATTCAGGCTGTTTGGTCGGCAGTTTGTAATTGGGCAGTGAAGTGCTGATTAAGAAATTCACGTAAATATGGCCTTCAACGTGGTTGATTGCATACAGCGGTTTGTTCTTCGTAATCGCCAGTGTACGCGCAGTCAGGACGCCTACCAGCAGAGAGCCACCAAGGCCGGCGCCATACGTCACGGCAATTGCATCTATGTCATCCCAGGTACAGTTAGCTTGCTCAATAACAGGGATAATTGATTCAATATGCGAACGTGCGGCAATCTCCGGCACGACACCACCATACGCAGCATGCAAGTCCATGCTGGATAGTACGGCGTTACTCAGCAAATGCTGTCCATCCTCAACCACAGCCGCAGCTGTTTCATCACAACTGGTCTCAATTCCTAACACTCTCATTAAGGAGAAGTATACCAGAGGGGCCACGCGCTGTAATGCCGTATACTAGGATCAGAATTTTAAGAGAACATTATTTATGAACATTCGGTCAGTTGTTAAAAAATTTATTCCACGTGAAGCATTCAAGCAGATCGAGCCAATCGGTCATCTCGGTGAAGCGGCATTGCTCAATACCATTCATGGCTTTCCGGCCAAGGGGCTCAAAGTTATCGGTGTTACCGGGACAAACGGCAAGACCACGACGTCGTTCCTGATTCACCGCATGCTACACGAAGCAGGCTATAAGGTTGGACTCATGACCACTGTTGCGTACGGCGTTGGCATGGACATTCGTCCGCAAGCGGCTCACATGACGACGGTGTCAGTTCCAGAATTGCTCAAGCGTTTCGGCGAGATGAAAGCAGCGGGCGTTGAATGGTTAGTTCTCGAAACAACCAGCCATGCGTTGGCCCAGCACCGCGTCTGGGGCGTGCCGTTTTCTATTGCTGTTATGACCAATGTTACGCATGAACATCTGGATTATCACGGTA
>JAQGGX010000060.1 GCA_028289075.1 Candidatus Saccharimonadota bacterium
CGCTTTCGAAGTTAACTGATCAGGAACTTATTGGTCGCTTAATCCGTGAGAACAATTTGAACCTGAGCGACAAACCATTCGTAGCAGTGCAGCCACCAGCGGTTGCCAAGACTGACGTCTACGATGCCACCGGACGACTTAATAAGGAAGAACAGACCTACAAACTCGCCGATGACGATCTTTGGTTGAACGCCAGTGCCGAACATGTGATGGCACCAATGTACATGGGGGAGATTCTGCCGGAGGCCGAACTGCCAATCCGTTATGTTGGCCATACGACCGCATTCCGCCGCGAGGCCGGGACCTACGGCAAAGACATGGAAGGCTTCCTTCGCCTCCACCAGTTCAATAAGCTGGAGATGGAGACGTTCAGTACGCCAGAAACATCTCTCGATGAGCATTTCCTGATGATTGCGATTCAGGAGCACCTGATGCAAGAACTTGGCCTGCCATACCGTGTCATTACCAAATGTACCGCTGACATTGGTGGTCCGAACGCTCGCGGCGTTGATATTGATGTCTGGTTGCCAGGGCAGGACAAGTACCGCGAGACACACACAGCCGACCTCATTACCGACTACCAAACGCGCCGTATGCAGACAAAATTGCGACGATCTGACGGCTCAATCGCTCTTGTACATACCAACGACGCAACAGCTTTGTCACAGCGTCCGCTCATAGCAATAATAGAAAATTATCAGACAAAAGAGGGTGATGTTGTTATACCTGAAGTACTACGTACATTTATGAGAGGAAAGGAGCGTATCTGATGATTGCAAAGTTAGATATCACCGGAGTCCATACCGAAGTTAGCGACGACCTGAAGAAATATGTCACGAAGAAGATTGGGAAGCTCGATCGTTTTCTCCCTAGGCACGCACGCGAAAGTGCGCACGTTGAAGTTATCCTTAAAGAAGAGAACAAAGGCACCAAAAAAAGCTGTACCTGCGAAGTGATTATGACGTTGCCACACGAACGCATGACTACTCACGAATCAACTATGAACATGTTCGCCGCCGTTGACATCGTTGAGGCAAAGCTCAAAAATCAGCTTAAGCGGTACAAAGAGACCCACAGTAGCCTGAGTTTGCGCCGCCGTCTCATGGCTCGTTTGCGCCAGCCGGGCAACGATCTCTCGGCCTAAGAGAAGCAAATTACTACCTAGTTTGTAATGTAAACTATCTCATCATCTTAAGGGGTCGTGGCTCGTGAGTAAGTAGATTTTGTAGTACCGGGTCTTCGGTACGTTGCACCCTGTCAGTAGTTGTTGGTAAAAATACTTCGCTAGAGGCTACCCCTTGGGGTACAATAGACATCAGTACTGAGCTGACAGTCAAATCAGAGAGGGAGTAACACGTGAATAGTAAAGTATTGAAACGGGTTCTCGGTGACCCACAAGTTCGAACCGTTAAAAGATTACGCAAACGAGTGCGCGATATTAACGTACTTGCCGACAAGTACGAAAAGCTATCTGACAAGGAACTGCAAGCGCAGACCGATGTGCTGCGCACCCGACTCGAAAAGGAGTCACTCGACAAAGTTCTGCCAGATGCATTTGCGGTAGTACGAGAAGCGGCCAGCCGAACACTCGGTCAGCGCCATTATGACGTGCAGCTGATCGGTGGTATGGCACTCCACGAGGGAAGCGTTGCCGAAATGAAAACTGGTGAAGGTAAAACCCTGGTTGCAACTGCGCCCGTGTATTTGAATGCATTGACCGGTAAAGGTGTGCATGTCGTGACTGTGAACGAATATCTGGCACAGCGCGACGCTGGTTGGATGGCTGAGGTGTACTCATTCCTAGGCCTCACCACCGGTGTTATTATTGCTGATCAGTCATTCGTCTATGACGCAAAGTACGAGAATAAAGATCATGATGACCCTCGTATCCGTCATCTCAAGCCTGCGACCCGTCAGGAAGCCTATGCTGCTGACATCACGTATGGCACCAACAACGAATTCGGATTTGACTATCTCCGCGACAACATGGTTCGTGAGGTCGAACAGCTGCGTCAGCGCGAGCTGAACTTCGCCATCGTTGACGAAGTCGACTCTATCCTGATTGACGAAGCTCGAACTCCATTGATCATTTCTGCGCCATCCGTCACTAGCGGCACTGCCTATGCGCAGTTCTCTAAGGTCGTTCGTCAGCTCAAGCGTGACGATCACTACGAAGTCGATGAAAAGCGCAAAGCAGTTACGATGAACGATGAAGGCATCGACAAAGTAGAGAAGATACTTGGCATCGATAACCTGTACGGCACCGATAACATCCGCACTATTTACCACCTTGAGCAAGCTTTGAAAGCACAAGCGCTGTTTAAGCGTGACAAAGATTATGTAGTAACTAGTGACGGGGAAGTGGTGATCGTTGATGAATTCACCGGACGACTTCTAAAGGGACGTCGCTACAACGAAGGTCTCCACCAGGCTATTGAGGCTAAGGAAAACGTCGAAGTTCAAGAAGAATCTATGACGCTTGCGACTATTTCGTTCCAGAACTACTTCCGTTTGTACAACAAACTCTCAGGTATGACCGGTACGGCCATGACCGAAGCAGAAGAATTCCACCAGATTTACAAGCTTGAAGTCGTAGAGATCCCATCAAACCGTAAGATCGTCCGTAATGACCGAACTGATCGTATTTACAAAACAGAAGCTGGCAAGTTCAAAGCTATCATCCGCGAAGTAAAGACCTTGAACCAAAAGGGCCAGCCGGTACTTATCGGTACCAACTCAATCGAAAAGAACGAGATACTGACGAACTTACTCGAGAAGTCAAAAATTCCTCACCAAATCTTGAACGCAAAGAACAATGAACGCGAAGCTTCAATTGTGGCGAAAGCCGGACAGAAGGGCGCCGTAACGCTGGCAACCAACATTGCTGGTCGTGGTACGGACATCGTGTTAGGTGAAGGCGTCAAAGAACTTGGCGGCTTGTTCGTGCTCGGTACCGAGCGTAACGAATCACGGCGCGTTGATAACCAGCTTCGTGGGCGAGCCGGACGTCAGGGTGACCCTGGTATGACTCAGTTCTTCGTAAGTACAGAGGACGATCTCATGCGTGTCTTCGGTGGCGAACGTATTGCTAGCGTCATGGAGCGTCTCGGCGTTGATGACGAAACACCGATTGAAAACCGCGTTATCTCTAAATCACTCGAAGCAGCTCAGAAGAAAGTCGAAGGCTACCACTTTGACGCTCGTAAGAACGTCGTCCAGTACGATGATGTTATGAACCGTCACCGTAAGGCAACCTATGCCATGCGCCGCGAAATCCTGACACAGCCGGACATCAGCAAGCGTATCAAGGTATTCATTGAAGAAGAGGCCAAGAACGTAGCCGCTTCGCCGCAAATGCTTTCTGACCAGTTCGAATCAATCGTAACGCACTCATTCCCATTTGATGATGCAACGCTCGACAGGTTGTTTAACGCCGATGCCGCCAACTTCGGTAAAGTACTTCTAACTGAGGCAAACGAGCTGTACATGGGCCGTGAGACTGCATTTACACCAGAGATTATGCGCAAGGTTGAGCGTGACATTTACCTCCAGATCCTTGATAACCTCTGGATGCAGCACCTTGAGAACATGGATCACTTACGTGAAGGTATTCACTGGATCTCTGTTGGACAGCGAGACCCGTTAGTTGAATATCGTCGCCAGTCACAGTTTATGTTTGAGGCGATGCAGAACACCCTTCGCCACGAAGTTGTCCGCTCACTCTTCCATGCACAGCCAGTTGATCCTGATGAACTTGACCGTGCAACAGAGACAGAACTAACTCGTGCAGCGCGTCAGTCAGTCGATAACGCAGATCAGATCGTAGAAGCTGAACAGTTCCACGATAACGACTTCGTTCCTGGCAAGGAAGAAAAGCAAGCCAAGAAACAGGCTCACGACAAGCTCAAGAAAACACGCAAGGCAGAACGCCAGCGCCGCACCAAAGGCAAAAAACGTAAGTAAGGTGATTAGCTAGTGAAACATACCGTACACGAAGTTGAACTCAGTAATGGCGCCAGGGGGCTATTAATCAACATTCCTGATGCAAGTGTCATGACCTTTGAGGTTAACTTTCGTGCCGGCGAATATCTGGTACCTAAGGTAAAGTGGGAAACTCCCCACATCATGGAGCACGTACTTTTAGGCGCAAACGAGCTGATACCAAAAGCACGTATCTTCCAGGCAGAGTTTGAGAAAAACGGTGCGTACTCGAACGCGAGCACTGGTAGCTACGATATAACATACGAAGCTGAATGTGCTGATTTCGAGTGGGATCGAATTGCTGATTTGCTTCTGACGGCTATTACGAAACCGCTATTCCTTGAAGAAGAATTTATAGCTGAATTTGGAAATGTTGTCGAAGAGCTATCGATGCGTTCAAACAAGCACGAACGTCATTTAAGCCTGGCGCTCCGCGAAGCCTTTGGATTTAAAGTCCTCACCGACCAAAAGCGTATTGCACTCATCGATAACGTGACGCTACCGGATATACGCAACCATTACACTCGTACGCATACTGCTTCGAACATGCGATTTGTCATTGCTGGTAATTTACCGAAAAATCGCCAGAAGTTGCTCGCAGGCCTCATTGAGAGCATTGAGCTTGATAACGGGGGAGGGCGACTCGAGCTACCGACCGAAAAGCCAAGACCGCTTGAGAAGCCTCTATACATCCATAACTCAAGCGTTAAGAACCTCTACTTTTTCCTGGATACCTTTATGGGTCGTCGCATGGAAGATCACGAAGCCGATGCGCTCAGCCTGATCAATACGATGCTAACCGAAACCTTATATTCCCGAATCTTAGGTAAGGCCCGTGAACATGGTCTTGTTTATGGTATGGGTTCGAGCTTTGGCCAGACCAAAGATAGCAGTAACTGGTGGTTTGGTTCTCAGGTCATGCCAAAGAACGCCCCGGCGCTGTTCAAAATCATCACCAATGAACTAGGACTGGTCTTTAAGGGCGAACTCGCTGAAGACGAGATAATCTCAGCCAAACAGTACGCACTTGGTCGCTACCAACGCAGCGGTCAGACCGTTTCAGGTACTGCGGCAGGCTATGCTGGCCGATATTTCTTTGACGATCACATCGAAGACTACTACAAAATTCCAGAACGCATTGATGCAGTCACCAAAGAGCGAATTGTGAAAGTTTCTCGCGACATGTTCGCTGAGAAGACGTGGGGACTGGGAGCACTTGGTAGCTCTGGTGAGCCATTTGTTGAAGACCTGCGCCATCATGTCGCCGGCCTTTGGGAATAATAGAGAGCGGCCGGCTATGCAGGATATTCTCAAAAGAGCCGAGCTACTGCGCATTGGTATCGTAGATGCAATCGATAAACTACATTTGCTGGAGCTGGAGAGCGAGCTAGCAGGGTTGCAAATAGAGATCCAGGAACCTGATTTCTGGTCCAATAATTTGAAGGCTCAAGAGACAATGAAGCAAGTCAGTCGTCTTGAGGGCAGGGTGCGGCCATGGCGCGAGCTTGAGAAGATTATATTTGACGTTATAGAACTCGCTGAGGCTAATGAAGCAAGTTTGCTGGATGATCTTGAAGCGCAGCTAGGAGAGGCCGAAAAGCAGTACGATGCACTGAAGGCAGAACTAAAATTCAGCGGCCCTTATGATGACATGGACGCGATCTTGAGCATCCACGCCGGAGCAGGTGGCACCGATGCCCAGGATTGGGTGCAGATGCTTATGCGCATGTATGTCCGCTATGCGGAAGCTCACGGCTTCACGGTAGCAACTGTTGATGAATCTCCCGGGGAAGAAGCAGGACTCAAAAGCATAACACTTGAGATGAGTGGACCATTTGCATATGGCAAGTTAAAGGGAGAACATGGCGTACACCGGTTGGTGCGTTTAAGCCCATTTAACTCAGATAATTTGCGTCAGACCAGTTTTGCCAAGGTAGAAGTATTACCAAAAATAGATAAGCCCGACGTACTCGTAATTGATGATAAAGATTTGAAAATCGATGTCTTCCGCAGTGGCGGCCACGGCGGACAATCAGTAAATACGACTGATTCAGCCGTACGCGTAACCCACTTACCGACCAACATCGTGATTGTCATCCAGAACGAGCGCAGTCAGATCCAGAACAAAGAAACCGCCATGACGATTCTGCGTTCCAAGCTTGCGCAACTGCAAATCGAACAGCACCAGGAAAGTCTGCGTGATATCAAAGGTCCGAACCAGTCAGCTGAATGGGGCAACCAGATTCGTTCCTACGTCTTGCATCCGTACAAGCAGGTGAAGGACCTTCGCAGTCGGCACGAAACATCTGATGCTGAGGGTGTACTTGATGGCAACCTTGCTCCCTTCATCGATGCATACCTCGAACACTCCCTTGGTGAATAGTTATTTCATGCTAAGGTGGATGTATGAGGGATTGGATACTAACTCCGTGCGATGATGGCTGGCGGTTTGAAGGAATGGTTCGCTTTGATACTGCCGCCATACTTCGATCACATGCTACTAAGAAGCAGCTTAGCATTAGCCGCATAGTGCATAAATCCATTTGGATATACAACGGAGATTATGAATATGAAGGAAAAGAAGGCCAGCTGTATCAGAGAATCGGCAGCCGCATAACTCCGCTAGAGGTGACTCGGGAGTTATCTCCACCGTCAGAATCTCTTGCGCATGAAAGCTTTGAACGTATGGCAATAAATA
>JAQGGX010000063.1 GCA_028289075.1 Candidatus Saccharimonadota bacterium
AGACAAAGGCAAGACCCCGCCTGAAGTACGCAAACTTCAGAAGGAGCTCAAGCTTGTAAACACGCGCATCGAAGATGCAGTAGATTCCGAAGACTACGAGAAGGCTGCCCAGTACAAGCAGCGTGCCAGCCAAATTAACCAGGAGCTTAAGAAGCTCGAGGCTGACGGCAAATCTACCAACCGTCTGACACTGAACAGCGAAGACATTGCAGAGGTCGTTGCTCGCATCACTGGCGTACCAGTTACCAAGGTGATTCGCTCTGAAGCAAAGTACCTGCTCAACCTTGAGAAGACCCTCGGCAAATACGTCATTGGTCAGACTGAAGCTGTTGAAGCCGTGTCCCGTGCTGTTCGCCGCAACCGTGCTGGTATTGGCAGTAGCAAGCGGCCAATCGGTTCGTTTATCTTCCTTGGCCCAACCGGTGTGGGTAAGACAGAGCTTGCCCGTGTGCTTGCCCGTGAGTTCTTTGGTAGTGAAGAAGCACTGATCAAGATCGATATGAGTGAGTTTAGTGAACGACACAACGCTTCACGTCTCGTCGGTGCGCCGGCCGGTTACGTCGGTTATGACGAAGGCGGACAACTGACCGATAAAATTCGTCGTCAACCATATAGCTTGGTATTGTTCGATGAGATCGAAAAGGCTCATCCTGAAGTCTTCAACATGTTGCTTCAGATTCTTGAAGACGGCGTGCTGACCGACGCGAAGGGTCGCAAAATCGACTTTACGAACACGATCGTCATCATGACCAGTAACATCGGTGCCGATAAGTTGCAGAAGGAAGCCAGCCTCGGCTTCCACGCTACCAACGAAAAGGATCTGAGAGATCTCGATTCGCTGCACACGGCGAACAAAGACAAGGTCTTTGACGAACTCAAGAAGATGATGCGACCAGAACTACTCAACCGTATCGACAAGTCAGTCGTCTTCCGCGCATTAACCAAGAAAGATGTCATGAAAATTATGGATCTTCAGATCAACGAACTCCGCGGGCGTCTCGTGAAGCATGGCCTAGGCCTCGAAGTCACCGCAAAGGCCAAGCAACATTTGCTTGATAACGGCTATGACTCTCACAATGGTGTCCGTCCGATGCGACGGCTCATCCAGGATACGATCGAAGATCACATCGCGTTCCATCTGCTCGACAACAAGTACCAAAAGGGCAATGTCGTGCAAGTTGCCGCGAAGAAGAAAGAACTCGACTACCTGGTCGTAAACGAATAAACGAACTGCTAAAATAAGCATTAATGCGTTTACAGAAACAAATTGCTTCCTGGTTACTTACTCTTGGATTGCTGGTTCTACCGTTTATTGTGTGGAGCCAGCGCCAGGATGTTTTTGATTGGTGGCGCTTACGTAACTACGCACCACCAGCGGAAATACAGAAATTAGCCGATCAAACGACGATGAATGACTACAGCCGTCGATTATTTTATGTCTATCACCCTGAACTTGATGACAAGCAGAGCTTCAATGGCCATTGTAAAGACAGTGAAAGCAGTATTGTGCTTGGTTGCTATGTCAGCAACACTGGTATTTACATCTATAACGTACAGGACCCTCGGTTGAGTGGCGTGCAAGAAGTCACCGCTGCCCACGAAATGCTGCATGCTGCCTATGATCGTTTGCCAAGTAATGAACGGGCAAAGCTCGATAAGCAGCTGGTTGATTATTTTAATTCCCTAAACAGCGAGCGACTGAAAAAGACCATCGAAGCGTATCGCAAGAAAGATCCGAATGTCGTTCCAAATGAATTGCATTCTATACTTGGTACAGAGGTGAGGACGCTTCCTCCAGAACTCGAACAGTACTATAAGCGCTATTTCAATGATCGAGCAAGTATTGTCACGTTCTCTGAGAAATACGAACAAGCTTTCACCGAGATTAAAAGTAGAGTCGAAAAATACGATGCAGAACTCGCTGCACTAAAATCACGGATAGAGTCACTCCAAAAAGAATTAGATGATGAGCACACCCAGCTTACCAATGAGCGTAGTCGGCTCAATGTGTTGCTGGAAACAAACCGTACCGAAGAATACAACGCCGGCGTACCCGGATACAATGCGATGGTGCAACAATATAATACCAATGTTGTGACTGCGCAAAATTTGATTGATCGGTTTAATCGTCTTGTGAGCGAGCGCAATGCACTCGCATTAGAAGAGAATGAACTCGTAAAGGCCATAGACAGCCGACCAACAACCATACAAACTAAGTAGTACAGATGCCAGCACGTTTGTCCATTTCGGCGAAAATCTACGCTCGGGTGCTCGATTTCATCATAGAACTGGACTAAACGCGCGACATCTAATAAGGTGTAGAATATATTATGGCGAAAAAAGATTCTGTTCAATATGTGTGTGAAAGTTGCGGTGCAGCCAGCTCTACATGGAGTGGGAAATGTTTTTCATGTGGCGAATGGAATACCATGCAGGAACAACTGCAGGTATCTGAAACTGCTATCAGAAAAGGCGGCAGGAAACTCCCCACGCAATCAGTAAAAGCTTCCTTATCTCATGATTATGAACGGCTGAAAACGGGGATTTCCGAAGTTGATGACGTGCTCGGTGGAGGCTTTGTTGCCGGCAGTGTTAACTTGATTGCCGGTCAACCAGGTATCGGTAAAAGCACCTTACTATTGCAGCTAGCCTATGCGCTTGCTCAGAAAGTGCCAGTACTGTACGTAAGTGGTGAAGAATCAGCACATCAAATAGGGCTTCGTGCTGAGCGTCTCGGTACAAAAGCGGACAAATTACAGCTTGCTACCAGTACGGTAGCAGAAGATATCGCAGCTACAGTTGCTGGAGCTGATTACAAACTCGTCATTGTCGATTCAATCCAGACTATTGCTTGTGGTGCGATAGCATCAGCCCCAGGCACCGTCAGCCAGATTACCAATAGCACTCATTTACTCACGACTGCGGCAAAGTCGTCTAACACCTCATTGATCCTTGTAGGGCACGTGACGAAAGAAGGTTCAATTGCTGGGCCAAAAATCCTCGAGCATCTTGTGGATGTGGTACTACAGCTGGAAGGCGACCGTTATGGTGGCTTTAAGCTACTGAGGGCTACAAAGAACCGTTATGGCTCCACAAACGAAGCAGGCATACTGGAAATGACCGATAGAGGGCTAATGCCTGTTGTGAACCCCTCCGCAGCGCTGCTAGCCGAAAGACAGATTAGCGATGGATCGGTTGTTCTCGCGACGATTGAAGGAACAAGGCCACTTCTCGTCGAAGTACAGGCGCTTGTCAACAAGACAAGCTACGGCTACCCAAAGCGCGCAGCGAGCGGTATGGACCTCAACCGTCTTAATTTATTAATTGCGATGCTTGAACGCCGCACCAAACTGAATCTTGCCGACCAGGATATCTATATAAATATTGTTGGTGGGATCAAATTAACAGAGCCAGCAGCAGATCTTGCGGTTATAATGGCGATTGCTTCTGCAGCAAAGGGTATGCAGCTAAAACAAAATGTTGTAGTATTTGGTGAAGTAGGTCTCAGTGGTGAAGTGCGTCACATCCCGCACATCGACCGTAGGCTTGCAGAAGCTACCAAACTTGGCTTTGAGGGTGCCCTCGGACCCATCATAAAAGGCAAAAAACAGCCTGAAGCTTACTTTGGAATCAAAGATATAAAGACAGCTCTAAATACATTTCTAGAGAAAGATTAAATGATAGACGGTGTTGAAATAATCTTACTGGCAGCAGTCATCGGAATACTTTTACTTCGGCGCACTAATGCCCCCAAATCATATAAATCACATGGCGTTATTGTTGACTCATGTGCACTCATTGACGGACGTATTGTCGAGATTACGA
>JAQGGX010000064.1 GCA_028289075.1 Candidatus Saccharimonadota bacterium
AATTGGCTTTGTCCTAGACGATACGCTCGACAAACCAGATGGGGTGCAGCAGTATGTATTGACGCTTGGCGCACACTTCACCGGGCAAGGTCACGAGGTTCATTATCTCGTCGGTGAAACTACTCGTAAGGACATTGCGAACGTCCACAGTCTAGCGCGCAATATTAAGGTGCGTTTCAACCAGAATCGCCTGTCTATTCCCTTACCGAGCCGCAAATCGACGCTCAAATTACTCCTTGAAACCCAAGCATATGACGTTATTCATGTCCAGATGCCGTTTAGTCCGCAAATGGGAGGACGTATTATTGCAGCAGTACCGCACTCTACGGCTGTTGTTGCTACATTCCATATTTTGCCCTACTCAGTGCTCGAAAAAGTCGCCAGCCGGTTGCTTGCTACTATGCAAACCTCATCGCTGAAGCGTATCGATCAGGTTGTTAGTGTTTCTGAACCGGCGGCTGTATTTGCGAAAGCTGCCTTTTCTGTTGATAGCGTTGTTGTTCCAAATGCCGTCGATATCAAGAAATTCAGTAGAGGACGGGCACTTGAAAAATACAAAGATAACTTTGTCATTCTTTTCCTTGGGAGACTCGTAGAACGAAAAGGTGTATTACAGCTTTTGAAAGCAGTTGCTGCAAAGAAAGACTTTTTGAGTCAGCAGAATGTAAAGGTAGTTGTATGCGGCAAAGGACCCTTAGGCAGCAAGGTCCAACGCTATATCAAGGAAAAAGACCTTGAAACACTCGTTAATTTTGTTGGCTTTATCGAGGAGGCCGAAAAGCCCGACTATTTGGCAAGTGCAGACGTAGCAGTATTTCCAAGTATTAGTGGTGAAAGTTTCGGCATCGTTCTTATTGAAGCAATGGCTGCGGGCAGCAAAGTCGTTATCGGTGGCAACAATCCCGGGTACGCTAGCGTGCTCGCGCAAAACGAATCAACATTATTTGAACCGAAATCCATAAAAAGCTTTACCGAGATATTAGAGAAGTTCGTACAAAACGAGGCTTTATGCACAGAGGTGCATGATGTGCAGCAAGAGCTAGTCGGTCAGTATGATATCACTGTTGTTGCAGCCCAAGTTATGGACGTTTATAAAACGGCAATTGCCAAACGTACGAACAATATTTAATAATAAGATATGCGTATATTTTCTCCTTCCTCAAAACCAATAAGTATTACTCCGGAAACAATGGTCAAAGGTATCGCCATAGCGATTGGTGCATACCTGCTACTAAAGTTTGTAGGCAATGTTGCATACCAACTGCAACTCGTAGCAATTGCAGCTTTTTTGGCGCTTGCATTGAACCCTGCCGTGACGTGGATTACACACCGATTAAAGAGTAGAAGCCGCGTTCGCGCTACGGCAACGGCATATGTTATGGTTCTGACCATTCTTATTAGCTTCATAGCTTTGATTGTGCCACCACTGGTCAATCAAACGACAGAGTTTATTCGGGAAGTACCGCAGACTATTAATAATATTAAGACTGATGACTCCCCGCTTGCCGACACCGTTCGCCGCTACAATCTAGAGAGCCAAGTAGATAGGGTGCGAGATGACTTTGGTCATCGTATCGGTGATCTGACTGGTCCAGTATTCACAACTGTTGGACGTGTCGGCGGAGCAATCATCTCTATTATTACGGTGCTTGTACTAACCTTCATGATGCTTGTTGAAGGGCCGCTATGGTATAAACGCTTTATGGCTTTACAGGACCCTGGTAAGCGCGAACACCGCAAGAAGCTTGCACACAAGATGTACCGCGTTGTCACGAGCTATGTGAACGGCCAAGTGCTGATCGCGGCGATTGCGGCTGCGTTCGCGCTCGTTGCGTTACTCATAGGCAGCACGATCTTTAACGTTTCAGTGAATCCTGTAGCCTTAGCTGGTATCGTCTTCTTGTTTGGACTCATCCCTATGTTTGGTAACATCCTAGCTGCAACCATTGTTGTACTTGTATCTTTGCTCTCATCTGTGCCGCTCGCTCTTGTGATGGCTGCATTCTTCCTTGTTTACCAGCAGGTTGAAAATGCTACATTGCAACCGTATATTCAATCTAAGGGCAGTCAACTAACCCCACTAACTGTGTTTATTGCTGCGCTGCTTGGTGTGGGCCTGGGTGGCATCATGGGTGCACTTGCCGCTATCCCTATCGCAGGCTGTATCCGTGTTTTAGTTGACGACAAGCTCAAAACCAAAATGGCTGATTTACACGCTATCGACGAAGCACCACTAGATCGCAAGTAAATTGACATAATAAAAAAGCGCTTCCTTTGCTGGAAGCGCTTTTTTTTGACGTACAAGTAATTAGATTCTGCTCCACAAGAAACCACGATCATTGTAATTGCTGACAATGATGTGGTGTTTTGTTTCTAACTCATTACGCAGTTCATCTGACGCAGAGAAATCTTTAGTCGTAGCTTTTGCTTCGCGCCAGGCATTGTCCTGGGCCTGTAAGAGTTGTTTTTGTTCTTCCGTGATGTCGGATTCTTTGGTGAGATCCAACCCCAGCGTCTCGTCAATGAGCTGCAAAAATTGCTTGAAAGCATCCCAAGCGTCTTCATTCTGCAATTGGTTTGCCCGTACGGTGTTCTCCAGGTTGCTGAAGCTGCTCAAAGCTCCCGGCGTGTCGATGTCATCGAAGAGCGCTGTCCTGAATCGTTCTGCATATCCCTGAATCTCCTCGGCAGTAATACCGCCCTGGTCGGTGACAATGTTCTGCTGATGCTGCAATTGAGCAAGCTGCCGCAAATTACGGAGGCGATACTGTGCAGATCCAAGGCTTTCCCAGGTAAAGTTAACCTGATTGCGGTAATGTGCCTGCAAGACCATGAGACGAAATGCCAGTGGATCAAAGCCCTTTTCGTTATCTGTTATGTCTTTGAGTGTGTAGAAGTTGCTGGCAGATTTAGACATTTTTTTGCCATCAACCAGAATGTGCTCATTATGTGCAAACATGGTCGCCATACTAGGGTTTTCTTCCAGCGCGGTGCTTTGGGCAATTTCATTTTCATGATGTGGGAATATGAGATCAATACCACCCGTATGGATATCAAATGGCTGGCCGAGTGCTTGCTCGCTCATGACAGAACATTCAATATGCCAGCCCGGTCGACCGGTCATATCCTGGCCATCAAGATTGAACTCCCAGGCCGGCTCCCCTTCTTTCTGCTTTTTCCAGAGTGCGAAGTCATGTACCGATTCTTTGTCGTACTCATCATTTTGGATGCGTGCTTCGCTGGTGTTGCCATCAGTAAGCTCTAGTAGCTGGCCGTATATCTTGCCGCTAGCTCGATATGCTTCAATTGAGAAGTACACACCATCGTCAGCGGTGTACGCAAAGCCTTGTGCGTGGAGATTGGCGATGAGCTCTTGCATGCCTTTAATAGTCTTCTCGTCGGTTGCGCGGATGAAGCTAATCGAACCGACATCATTACCAATTTTTTGCATATCATCCATGAATACGTCGATGTAATGATCTGTTAGTGTTTGTAGCGCTTCTTTTGGATCTTTGTCAGGATATTGCTCTCTACTGCGGCGGATGGTTTTGTCATCCACGTCGGTGTAGTTCATAGCGTGTTGCACTCCGTGCCCTGCCTGAGACACCACGCGGTGCAAGGTGTCTGCGAAGATATAGGCGCTCAGGTTGCCGATGTGGGCGTGGTCATAGACGGTTGGACCGCAGGAGTAGATTCGTACGGTATTATCTTTTAATGGCTGTAAGTCTTCGACTTTACGCGTGCTGGTGTTGTGCAGTTTCATCAGAATGTTCCTTTTCTAGGTTATCAAGTAGTTCAGTAGCGAAGCTAATACATTCTGATTTTACTTCATTAAACGGACGGCCGTTTGTGATTTTGAATCCTGCTGCAAACGGATGACCTCCACCACCGAAGCGTTCGGCGATTTTATTGGCGATTAAATAACCTGGGTTACAGCGAACCGCACAGGTTACTTTGCCGTCATTATAGGTTTTGAATATTAGCAAGACTGTAACGTCTGTTACTTGAAGCATATCGCCAAGTACGAGGATCTTTGGATTATACAAGGCACTATATTTGGTAATTTCTTCCTGTGGAATCGAAACGGTAGCGATACGCCCTTCACTTGCAAATTCAGTCCGCTCCAGTAATTTGCCTTTGTATCTATAAATTTCCGGAGGCATTTTTGAGTATGCTTTACGCAATTCTTCTATGTCTGGCCGGTCTACACCGAGATCGATGAGCTCGGCCATGACGCGGTATGTGCTTGCACGCGCCTGAGCGTTCGTGAGGCCCTGTGTGTCGCCTAAGATAGTTGTCATGATGAAACTACCGCTTGTTGTATCAAACGGCCAGGAAAGCTCACGGCTAAGCCCGTAAATAAGCTCGCCAGTCGATGAGACGTTGCTGTCATTGATCATAACGCTCGCAAATGGAATCTCATTTTGTACGAT
>JAQGGX010000089.1 GCA_028289075.1 Candidatus Saccharimonadota bacterium
GACCAAAGCCAGAAAGTGCTCGATACCTCTAAGGAATCAGTAGACAGCAATCTTAAGACAACCAAAGAAGTCCCATTCAAACAAGGACTTGACCAGGATAAGGCGAAGAAGATGACCGCGCTTATTCGTGAACACTATCCAAAGGTAAAAGCCCAGATCCAGGGCGATGCCGTACGTGTCACGAGCAGCAGCAAGAATGATTTACAAGACGTCATGCAACTCTTGCGGACTCAGGATTTCGATTTCCCAATAGCTTTTAACAATTACCGTTAGCACGTTATACTAATACTTATGAATGAAAACCAAGAAAATCTCTTGGAGGCTGCAAAAACTGTCTTGGAAATGAACAACCAAGGCACATACACCATACCGGCCGCGGGCATGTATCCGCATCAGTGGCTCTGGGATAGCTGCTTTATTGCGATTGGCATCCGCCACTACGACACGGAACGTGCCAAAATGGAGCTACTAAGCCTACTCCGCGGACAATGGGCCAATGGCATGCTGCCGAACATGATCCTTAGCAGCACGAGCCGTAAAGTCCGTCACGGCAGCGTCTGGCGATCCTGGGTCAGCCCTCATGCTCCTGATGACGTATCAACCAGTGGAATCACTCAGCCACCGATGCTAGCTGAGGCGATCGTACAGGTTGGGAAAAAGATGAAAAGCGCAGAACGCCGTAGCTGGTACAAAACCATGTATCCGGCATTACTTGCGTATCATCAGTGGCTCTACCGCGAACGCGATCCACACTCTGAGGGATTGGTGCTGCAGATTCACCCCTGGGAAACGGGACTGGATAATACGCCGCCATGGATTCAAGAGCTACGCGATCATCAAATGCCAATGTGGATTCGTGCTGCAGAGAAGCTCCGTATGGAGCCACTGTTCAATGTGTTTCGACACGATGTTCAGTTCGTCCCCAGCGCTCAAAGGCTCAATACGATCGATGCACTGGTTTTTTACAGTGTGCAGCGACGGTTGAGACGAAAAAGTTACGACATAAGCCGTATACTCAACCATTCGTTATTCGCTATCGAGGACGCCACGTTTAATGCAATTCTTATTCGTGCTAATGAACACCTCGTGGACATCGCTAAGACCATCAGCCGCGAATTACCAGAGGACTTGCAAACAAGTATCGAAAAATCAAAAGTTGCCTACGAACAGCTCTGGGATCAATATTCTAACCAATATTATTCCCGTGAATTTATCACTCACAGACTACTTAAAGTCCCTAGTATCGCAACGCTTATGCCGCTTTATGCGGGACACATCACCCAGGAACGTGCTGAGCGGCTGGTGCGACTGCTCGAGGATAGCCATCAGTTTGGTACCGATTTCCCTATCCCAAGCGTTCCGCTAAACTCTGAATGGTTCAATACTCACGCCTACTGGCAGGGACCAACCTGGATCAACACGAATTGGCTGATCATCGAGGGATTAAAACGATATGGATTCCATGACCACGCCGAGGCACTAACAGAGACGACCATAGATCTCGTGCAACAATCAGGCTTCTATGAATACTTCAGCCCAATTGATGGCAGTCCAGCTGGTATCAATAACTTTTCCTGGACGGCAGCCCTCACGATTGACTTCCTATCCAAAAACAAGCGCAAGTAACTAGTAGTTTAATCTTCGATAGCGTCGAGGAGTTTTGTATTCTCTGCTTCCGTTGCAGTCTTGTCGGCTAGCTGCTGTACTTTACCCAAACGACGTTCAATCGTGCGGCTCTTGGTGCTGGCTGAGTCAATCGTATTCGTCGCCTGCACAAGTTTTTCGCGAGTCTTATCAAGCAAATCACCAAACTTACCGAACTCACCCTTAATTGATGTAAGCAGCTCCCATACCTGGCTGGTTTGCTCGGCAATAGCAAGCGTGCGGAAGCCAAGCTGGAAACTATTCAGCGTCGCGGCAATGGTCGTTGGCCCTGCCACAATCACTCGGTAAGAATTCTGCAACTCTTCGAACAATCCCGGTTGTCGGGTGATTTCGGCGTACATGCCTTCAGTTGGAACATAGAGTAGTGCAAAATCAGTCGTTTTCGGTGGCTGAATGTATTTTTCCTTGATACTTTTTGCTTCAAGCTTAACGCGGGTAACCATGGCTTTCGTAGCAGCGGCAATCTGGACCAAATCAGCCTTTTCCTGTGCTACGACCAATCGCTGATAGTCCTCAAGCGGGAATTTGGCATCGATTGGCAAGTATATAAAGCCTTTTTTGGAGCTCTTATCAGGCAGCTTAATCGCAAAGTCTACGGCGTCACGGCTACTTGGGTTCAACATAACTTGCTTGTCATAATGGTCCTTAATAAAGATCTGATCGAGCAAGCTCTCCAGCTGTACCTCACCCCATGTACCACGAGTCTTAACGTTTGTAAGCACGCGCTTGAAGTCATTCACGTCTGTGGCAAGCCCTTGCATTTCACCCAGTCCCTTATGGACTTGTTCGAGCCGGTCACTGACCATCTTAAAGCTTTCGCCTAAGCGTTTTTCAAGTGTGCTTTGCAGCTTCTCATCCACTGTCGCACGCATTTTTTCGAGCTTGTCGGCGTTGTCTTTCTGGAGTGATTCGAGTCGGCCTTCTACGGTTCTACGAATCTGCTCCAGCTTTTCATCATTCTTATCGCGAAGTTGCTCCAGACGCTTATCCAGTGATTCGCGGGTTTGGGCGATTCCATGCGTTACTTCAACCCGGAGGTCTTTGTTTGCCTCGGCATATTCACGGCGGGACTGGGCAAATTCCTGTCTGATCGGCGCGTCTAGGCTCCCCTGGCTCTTCAATTTACTGGCTACAAAGATAAGACCAGCAAGGTTTAGAACTCCCAACACAACTAAAAGCATAATCATCGTGATTATTATACCAGAGGCACGGGCTAATGTGCGTGGCTATGACCAACGTCATGCGATTCAACTTGCGAAGTCTCATTGACATGCGCTGGTTCCGCATGGATATATTGATGCGCAAAGTGGATACTCAAACCCACCACTACAACTCCTGCGAGCAACAGTGCGGACTCAATATCGAGTAGTTTACGTTTCACATTGTTCTCGTGTAGTGTCGGGATAATATCGCTGGCAGCAATGTAGAGCAAGAATCCGGCACTTAAGCCCAGTAGCAGCCCAAGCGGAAGATGATTGGCACTGCCAAGCGCAAAGGTAATGACTGCAGCAAGCGTAGTTGCAAGTGCACTGAATATATTTACGAGCAGTACTCGTGTGCGACTCATGCCCTTAGCTAGCAGCAATCCAAAATCGCCGATTTCCTGAGGAATTTCATGGGCAGCAATCGCAATTGTCGTAATAATACCGGTTGGTACGCTGACCAGGAATGCTGCAGCAATCGCCACGCCATCAAGCGCGTTGTGCATCGTATCGCCAATGATAATAAGACTGCGGCCTGGGTCACCTTGAGATTCGTGACGGTGATGGTGGTGGAACCAGTGCAGAAACCGCTCCGCAAAGAAGAACGCCACCACACCCACCATCGCCCAGAATAAGACCGAATCAACGCTTGCCTGCTCAATGCCTTCCTTGAGCAGGTCAAGGAAAACAGCAGCGAGCAATGCACCTGCCGCAAACGGCATAGCGTATTTTGCCATTTTGCTTGCGAGTTTTTTGTTGCTGAGTAGTATGATCGCACCGACCAGTGAAAAAACACCGCCAATGAGTGAGAAGAAAATAATATGTCCGTAATTTGCCATGTCATTACGGTACCAACTCAATATATATAATTGCAAATTTGTCGCAATTTGTTATATTTTGCATCATGCATGATGCACTTCAGAAGTTTCAAACATTCTTAAAGGCCCACAGCCATAGCTGCACGAAAGTCCGCGAGCAGATCTTTTTGGCTATGCTTGATCAGGAACCGCTCACGATGCGCGAACTTGTCAAAAAATTAGGCGATAAGGTAGACCGGGCAAGCGTGTACCGTACTGTTCATCTACTCGAATCACTCGGTGTCATCGAACGCCTTGCTCAAGGCTGGAAATATAAGCTCGAACTTTCTGATGAATTCAGCGAACATCATCACCACATTACCTGCCTGAATTGCGGCAAGGTCGTTCCTATAGAAGAAGTCGAAGAGATTGAAAATCTTATTATCCAGTTAGCCAAAAGCCAAGGATTCCACTCGTTTTCGCACCAGCTCGAAATCCGTGGTACATGCAGTGCATGTAGCATGATTTAAAAAACTCCAGACCGAGGGCCTGGAGTCGTCGGAAGCCTCACACTTCCTTATGTAGCTTATGCCTATCGCCTGCCTTTTGCAAGGCCCTTTAGCCGTCGCCACATGGGTGGAAATGCAATCTGCACACCGAGCGCAACGATAATTCCAAGCGCAAGACCACCGACAATATCAAGCGGTGCATGCACGCCCAAATAGACACGCGAAAAGCCCACGAGCACAATCCATGTGGGCACAATCCACCAGTACTTTTTTGGCAGATATGGCAATAAAAGCAGCCCAAGAACCGTTGCAAGAGTCGTGTGGCCAGAGGGGAAGCCGTTACCCGTCACAAACGCCTCACGCGGCACAAGATCATTGATAAGTCCCTCTGGACGTGCCCTGCCAATAAAGTGTTTCGCAAAGTCTACTATAACGTAGCCTACTGCTCCTGCCATAAATATTTGGGCAGCTAAACGAACCTTGTGCATAGCGAGCAGCCCCAGCAGGATTGCTGCAAATATCCATATGCTCCCAAACAATGTAATGAATAAGAAAATCGGCGTTAGGCCGTTCGGCAAACCATAAATAAAGTTAATAATTCCAAGTTCGCCTGGCAGTAGACTCCCTTGATGCGCGGCGTACCCAGTGACCAAAAATAATAGTGCGCAGCCAGCTATTATTAACCACTTTTTGTGGTGTGTTTTAAATAAGTTCATCAGCATATGATATAACCGTTAGCGCTTAGAAACAAAGCGATTATCTGCAATGTAGAACCGCCAGGGTTTATCAGCTGCTTTTGTAATACCGACTCGCGTCGTCTGTACGACTTCCGAGGGCGAAAATCCCCTCTCGATGCGCACGTTACTCGTGAACACTGATTTACCCATATCATCTTTTGTTATTCCCATCGCAGAAACAAGCTTAGCCGGTCCGTTAGTCAGAGAGACAACGTCATCAACGCCGCGCCGCTTTTGCATTAGTTCAATTCCCTCGATCGGTTCAAGTGCACGAATAAGTACTGCCTGACCGTGCCCCGATTCTCCTGTTACTATATTGAAGCAGTAGTGAATGCCGTAAATAAAATACACGTAGATTGTTCCAGCCTCTTTGAACATAGCAGCATTACGAGGCGTTTCACCGCCGTATGTATGACTGGCAGGATCAGACATGTCGTAGGCTTCAGTCTCAACAATATAACCACTGGTGATCCCCTCAGGAGTCTCGTGCACTAATTTCATTCCGAGCAAATTTCGCGCGGCGGTAAATGAATCTGATAATAATTCCTGCGTAGATGAGGCCATATATCTATTGTACCGGTATACTTGGTTACAGAATGAATTCACGTTACACAAGTATTTCAATTATCTATAACCCATTCAGTACCAGTGGTCGAGCGGAAATAAAAGCTACCCGTCTACAAAAACAGCTGGCACGGCGTGACATACAGTCAAAGCTTTATGCTACCGAATACGCCGGACATGCCGAAGTAATTGCATATGAATGTGCTATAAAAGATGAACATCCTCTTATCGTATCCGTGAGTGGTGATGGTGGTTATAACGAAGTTATCAATGGCGTTATGCGCGCAAAGCGGGACGAAAGAGCACATCAACCTGTCTGTGCTATCCTCGCGGCTGGCAATGCGAATGATCATCGCAACGCAGTCAAAAAAAGTTCATTGCTCCGCGGAATATTACAGAGCGAGCCTGAAGCGATGGATATTCTTAAGCTCCATGCTACCAATAAGAAAATAACCCTTCTCCGCTATGCTCATTCGTACATTGGCCTTGGAATTACGAGCAAAGGTGCCGCAGCATTGAACCGCGAGAAGCTGACTCGCTTCAAAGAGATCCGTATCGTACTGCGTACGCTATTACGCTTTAAACCGCTCGTTGTTAAACACACGAATGGTAAACGCGAAAAATTCGATAGTCTCGTATTTTCTAACATTCACCAAATGTCCAAAGTCATTAAGTTTGGTACCGAAACCGATTTGCATAACGGATTGTTCCGTATCATCGCAATCCCACATTACAGCCGGGCCCGGCTATTTGCAGAGGCGCTGCGGATTGGCTTATTTGGGTTTAAGAATCCCCCAGAAGCAAGCAACTATAGTTTTTCTGTTACAAAAACTGAGCTCGTTCACTTTGACGGCGAAGTGAGACAAATCCCGAATCACGCACAAGTGAATGTAGCCTGCGTACCCGAAGCACTGCTGACGATTCGCTAAATGGCCGCGGCTTCTTTTTTGTTTGCCTTGATTGAGCTCATCAGCGAAGCAATGATCAATGTTATTCCAATAAAGCCTGTTACCGGTTCTGGTACATGTAGCACCATACTGCTAATCAATAGGAAACCAAGTACCAGAATTGCGTAATGAGCACCGTGGATTAGATAACGATACGTACCGAGCGTACCTGTTCTCATGAGATGGATCGTCATAGAACGGACAAATAGTGCCCCGATACCAAGGCCGGCCGCAATCAGTATGACGTCTTGTGTGATTGCAAACGCCGCGATAACACCGTCAAAACTGAATGAAGCGTCTAGAAGTTCCAGGTACATGAACTGCGTAAACGCCATCATGCCGACCACTTGACCACCCTTCTTTAGTGCACCGGAGGCTTCATATTTCTTTTCGAGGAATATGCTGATTGCCTTAATCGCGATATACGTGACAGCTCCTATGATAGCGGCTGCGAATACCTTCATGTCACCTGGCATGATAACGGTATAGATGAGTCCTGAGACCAACATCGCGCCAGCTATAGGCAGAAGCCATGGGCGGTTCAGGCCTTCAATTGGCCGCTCAATAGCAGGAATCCATCGATCCTCATGCTTTTCGCTGAAGAAACGCAGTCCGATCATGAGCAAGAACACGCCACCGAATGCTGCAATCACCGGATAGGCATGATGCAGTTCTTCTGAATAGGTCTTAGGATCATTGAGTGCAAGGTCCAAAACATGCCCAAGTGATAAGCCTGCAGCACTACTGACTAAGATGAGCGGCAATACGATACGCACACCAAATACTGCGATGACAATTCCAACTGTCAAAAACAGTGTCTGCCAGAATTTGCTGAGTCGCGCCAGAATCTGGCTGTTCAGCACCGCATTTTCAAAACTAAAGGTAATTTCTGTAACCGTCAGGATAAGGATTGTTGCAATCGCGGCAGGGCCGGAAGCAAGCACCGCCCACAGCAGTATTATTGCGGTAATTATTAAAGCGAATGAGTAATTCTTAAGAACTGAAAAGTTTGGATCTGTTGACATATGAAACCTATCTTACCATAACCGATGTTGATTGCTGTTAATTATTTTGCTGGCTATAAATGTTTCTTTTCGAGTGCGTGAATACGATCATGATCGAGCCCGTAGTGATGCGCAATCTCGTGCCAGAGGGTGTGCTTTATATTGTATTTTAATTCACTCATATTCTGACTTGCATGTTCAAGTGGAACCTTGAATAACGTGATTTTGTCCGGTAGAACCAGATTGTAGCCACTGCCTCGCTGCGTACGTGGTATTCCCTCGTACAGTCCAAAGAGCGTTTGATCGCAGCGCAACTTCTGTTTTACGCGTTGCTCCTGACTTGGATTGTCTTCAAATATAATTACTACATTATCAAGGCCACTAATGTACTCCTGCGGCAACTCATCCATGCTTTCAGAAATCATGTTTTCAAATTGTGTATCGTCGATTGTTATCACTACTAGATAATAGCTTATCCTGCACTGTTTCCCCTATCGCAGCACTTAAAGTTATAATAAGGATATGCATCAACCACTTGCGGAGAAAATGAGGCCAACGACTCTTACTGAAGTTGTGGGACAGGAACACTTAATAGCGAGTGGTCAGATTATTCGCGAAATCATCGAGAAGAAACAACCGACTAGTTTGATTCTGTGGGGGCCTCCCGGGAGTGGCAAGACTACGCTGGCGCGAATTATTGCCAAAGAAACCGATGCTGATTTTGTAGAGCTCAGCGCTGTCACATCCGGCAAAGCAGATGTCACGAAAGTCATTGAGTATGCCAAGCAGAACCAACGACTTGGACAGCGCACTATACTGTTCATTGACGAAATCCACCGATTCAACAAAGCCCAGCAAGACGCATTCCTCCCACATGTAGAAGACGGCACGATTATCCTGATTGGTGCGACAACAGAGAATCCGAGCTTTGAAGTTATCAATCCTCTGCTTTCACGCAGCCGTGTACTCGTACTTCAGCCACTCAGCAAAGAAGAGATTAAGGCCATACTCCAGAAGACTGCGAAGGCCGAAAAACTGGATAAGAAAAAGCTACCTGCCAAAAGCATCGATCTGCTGGCTGAATTATCCGGCGGGGATGCGCGTGTAGCACTCGGCAACTTAGAGCTTGCCTTGCAGCTCGCGAATGGCCCAGTCACGTCTGAAGTAGTTGAAACAGCCGCTCAGAAGCGCGTACCTGGATACGACAAAAATGGCGAATACCACTACAACCTGATCAGCGCCTTCATCAAGTCACTCCGGGGCAGCGACGCAAATGCAGCCCTCTATTATCTGGCGCGGATTTTGCAGTCCGGTGAAGATCCTAAATTCCTGGCACGTCGTATGGTCATCTTTGCATCTGAAGACGTTGGCATTGCTGCTCCAGCCGCGCTGAATCTGGCCGTTTCGACATTTCAGGCAGTTGAACGCATCGGCATGCCGGAGTGCCAGTACAACCTTTTTCACTGTGCGCTCGTTCTGGCTAAATGCGAAAAGTCACGGGTTGTCAGTAACGCCATGTACGCAGCGCAGAAAGCCGCGCGGGAGCACCCTGAGGCCCCAGTTCCGCTACACCTGCGTAACGCACCAACCAAACTCATGAAAGACCTTGGCTACCAAAAAGGTTACGAATGGGAAGCAGACTTTAAACCCGGGCAAGGCTTCCTTCCCACCGAACTCAAGAACCTCGACCTTTTCTAAAATATATTGCGTTCGTTAAATCCAAAGCTGTTTTACGGTATACTGCTTTGGAACTATGAAATTGAGCGACTTTGATTATGAACTGCCTGAGGCACTAATTGCTGATAGGCCACCGGCAACCCGTGGTGGCACGCGTTTGCTTGTACTGGACCGCAAAACTGGTGATGTCGCTGATCGTATGTATCGTGATCTGCCTGAATTGCTGCAACCTGGCGACGTTTTAGTGATAAACAATACCAAGGTTATTCGAGCACGTTTAATTGCCCTAACCGAGACTAGGGCTGAACGTGAGTTACTATTACTTGAACGACATAGCGATACGTTCGATCCCCATCGCATGCGCGCAATGTACCGACGTAAACTACGAACTGGTCAGCAGTTAAACGTAGGCTCATCTCAGGTGGTGATAGAAGAAATCCACGGTGACGGTACTGCTACGATTAGCAGTACAGAAAACTTACTTAGTCTTGCGGATGAGCATGGCTCCGTTCCCTTGCCACCGTATATGAAGCGCGAAGCTGACCAAAGTGATATAGAGCGATATCAAACCGTATTTGCGGAGGAAGCCGGGTCAGTTGCCGCACCAACAGCTAGTTTGAACCTGACAGATGAAATCCTCGACAAGATAAAGGCTAAAGGCGTAATCGTTGCAGAGCTAACACTGCATGTAGGACTCGGAACATTCATGCCAATTCGTACCGATGATGTCACCGAACACGTCATGCATAGCGAGTATTATGCAATTCCAGCTACTACGATTGCAGCAATCCAGAGCGCAAAAAAGAACAGCAAACGAGTTGTTGCAGTTGGAACAACTGTTACACGCACGCTTGAATACACTGCCGAGAGTATTCTGCAGCATGAAGCCAGCAATGACATTCAAGGCGAAGCAAATATCTTTATTTACCCAGGTTATGAATTTAAGGTAGTCGATGCAATGCTGACGAATTTTCACGCGCCGCACTCAACGGTGCTCATGATGGCGGCCGCCTTTGCGGGCTGGGATCATCTAAAAGTCGCGTACACGCATGCCGTTGAGTCAGAGTACAAATTCTTCAGCTATGGCGACAGTATGTTCATCTGTTAAACTGTAGTCCGATGCAACGAGAATTTTCTTTTACAATAACGAACCGAATTGACGGTACCATGGCTAGAGCCGGAGTCATCCATACACCGCATGGCGATATTAAAACGCCCGCATTTATCGTGGGCGGTACGCAGGCAACCGTCAAAGCTCTCACCCCCGAACAAGTCAGAGGTCTTGGTGGTCAAGCCGTGCTCGCGAACACATACCATCTAATGCTTCGTCCTGGCGCTGATATAGTGGAACAAGCTGGCGGACTTTCTAAATTTATGAACTGGAACGGCCCAACTTTTACCGATAGTGGTGGGTTCCAGGTTTTCTCACTCGGCATTGCGTATAAGAAAGGTATCGATAAGGTAGCAAACTCTGTTAAAGGTGATGCGAAAGCTGCGAAAGCTAGCAATAATCAGCTTGCCCGTGTTGACGATGAAGGCGTAACCTTTCGTTCACATATTGATGGCTCCAAACTTCGCATGACACCAGAATCGTCCATGCAGTTGCAGTGGCAAATTGGCGCTGACGCACATATGGCGTTTGATGAGCTCACTGCCCCACTCGCTAGCGAGGAAGATATTCGCCGAGCAGTTGATAGGACTCATGCATGGGCAGTACGATGCAAGGACGAACACGAACGCCAATGGGAAAACCACCAGGCACAAGGCCGTCCATATCAGTCGCTGTGGGGCGTCGTACAAGGAGCACGTATCGAAGAACTACGACGTGAATCAGCCCGTTTCTTATCGGCACTTGATCTTGACGGATTCGGTATCGGTGGAGTATTCGAACCC
>JAQGGX010000090.1 GCA_028289075.1 Candidatus Saccharimonadota bacterium
TAACCTTGGGGCAATTCTTTGATGAACTCATCGGCATGCGCCATTCGTGCTGCTTCCTCAATTTCTTCATCCGTAGCATCAAGCCGGCCATAGCGGATGTTTTCACGAATAGAACGATGAAAGAGCAGAGGCTCCTGTGGGACGTAAGCGATATTTTTACGGATATCGGCCTGCCGCATTTTGGATATGTCCTGTCCGTCGATCAGAATGTGGCCTTCGGGCACATCCATTAGCCTTAGTAGTAGCTTCGTCAACGTCGTTTTGCCACTGCCAGAATGACCGACCAGACCGACTTTCTCGCCGGGATAAATGTGAAGATTGAAATTTATAAATAACGGCTTTTCGGGCTGATCGGGGTAGTAATAGCACATATCGATGATTTTGATGTCACCCTTTTTGGCACCAGCAGGTTCAGGATTGTCCGGATCTTTTATGGATGGCTCCTGAGACAAAATTTCAGTCATTTCATGCGCATCGCCAAATACTCGGTTAATATTTTTGAATATTCCGCTCAGGTCCCACATGCGGCGCAGTAAGTTGCCCGTGTAATTCACGATTAAGAACATAGTGCCAAGCGGAGTTTTGTATTTCAGAACCACCCACACAGCTACGACAATTGCGATGACGTTCAGACTGCGCGAGAGTCCTGCGAGTAAATACTCGTGCCTCATGGACAGCTTCATGTAGGCTAGGGAACGATCGCTGATATCATTGGTTTTTTGCCCATAGAGACTGGCTTCGAGCGGCTCATTGGCAAACGTTTTAATAGTCATCATATTTGTCATGCTGTCTGCAAGGTGGGCAGTTGCTAGGGTATCGGCTTGGGCTTCGGCGGTTACGAGCGGACGTTCGCTCTTTTTCGCTCGTGCCATAAGAAACGCAAAAATAAGTGTAATTATGAGAAGGGCAATGACGTACTGAGGGGCTTTGGGAAACAGAATGATTATGATGAACACGTAATTAAGAATCAGTGTAGCGATGTTAAACACAAACGTATCAAACAGACGTTCAAACGCACCGACAAACTTTACTGCCTGGGAAACGAGCGCTCCGCCAAATCGCCCTGAATAGAAGCGACTGCTTTCATTCATCAAATGTTTGAAGACGTCTTGTCTCATTTCACGCATGACGCTGATTTCAAGCTTCCATACAGACGAAACGAATACCCGCCAGAAAATAACTGCGTAGATTTCAAGCGCAATGATGATCCAGAATAAGGAATAGAATTGGCTGAGTTGCGAGGCGCCTGTAGCAAGTTTGTCCAAGATTTGAGCAGTAAAAAAGGGAATGAGAATATATTCTGACAATGTTAAGGTCGGCAGCAAAACGGCAATAAACGCCAACCATTTAGGATGACGCTTGGTGTATTGCCAATAGATTCGGAGTGTTTGCTTCGGGGTGCTGGTATTCATAAGCGTAATTTATTATCTGAAATATAGACATGCGTGCGCTGCTAAATTTCTGCCTGTGCACTTCTATTCCTCTATGAAACCGCCGGATTGATGGTTCCAGAGTGTTGCGTACACACCATTTTGGCGTATCAGTTCTTTGTGCGTTCCTTCCTCGGCGATTACGCCTTTGTCCATAACAAGTATACGATCCATTTTCTGGATGGTACTCAATCTATGTGCAATCACGATTGCGGTACGTCCTTCCATGAGCTTCCAAAGGGCATCCTGAATGAGCACTTCACTTTCAGAGTCAAGCGCACTGGTGGCTTCGTCGAGTACTAAGATCGGTGCGTTTTTGAGCATGGCCCTGGCAATCGCAACGCGTTGACGCTGCCCGCCAGATAGCTTTACGCCGCGTTCGCCAACTAATGTGTCATAACCATGGGATAGTTTTTCTATGAACTCATGTGCATGGGCCATCTTGGCGACAGCCATAACTTGTTCATCTGTGGCTTCCGGTGAACCATAACGAATATTTTCGCGTAAGCTTCGGTGAAACAGCATCGGTTCCTGCGGGACGTAAGCAATATGTTTACGCAGGTCAATCTGTAGGACTCGAGTAATATCTTGACCATCAATCATGATTGAGCCTTCTTGAATATCCATGAACCTGAGCAGTAGCTTCGTGATGGTAGTTTTACCTCCACCAGAATGACCTACCAGACCGACTTTCTCGCCGGGTTTGATGTGCATGTATAAGTCCTTAAACAGTGGTGTACGCCCAGCGTCCTCGGGGTAGTAAAACGTCACATTTTGGAAGTCTATAGTGCCGCGGGGGAAGGCCACTGGCTCGGGCTTTTCAGGATTTTTGATCTCTGGTTCCAGCCCAAGAATCTCGGTCATTTCGGCAGAATCACCAATTGCTCGGTTCAGGTTGCGCATGACACGTCCAAACTGCCACAGCCTGCCGACTAGTCCTTGTGTATAGGTTATGATCAAATACAATACGCTGACGTTTGCATGGGTCGCGGTAATGGCAACAAGACCGAACAAGAACGCAATTACATGAAAGCTATTTGTCTGGGCATGGCTAATAGAGTCTGTCTTCAGAGCCTCAACGGCAAGTGCCATGGAGCTTTTGTGCGTATTGCCAGCAATACCGCCGAACCGGCTAGACTCGAAGTCTTCCTGGCCGAATGCACGGATAGTTGTGGTGTTGGTGATGGCATCAGCAAGCGCGGCTGTCTGGTTGCTTTCTGCGACTGCTTCCGCACGGTTAAATGGCATCTGCCGGCGCATACGCCAAGTCATGATTATCATGTAGACAGTAGTTACTGCCAGTAAAACGAGCGCATATTTGTAGGAGATAAAGAATAGTACTAAAAGCGATGCAACAAATGCTGTCACGCCAGAAGTGATACTCCATACAAACTCATCCATGACTTTTTCGTAGCCAGCAATGAACTTGTTGGTTTGCGACACGAGTGCACCGCCAAACCTGTCGGCATGAAATCTTTGGCTTTGGCTTTGTAAATGATTATAGATATCAATAGCCATATCTTTTCGAACGGCGATTTCGAATTTCCATACGCAATATGTTTGGATACGCCATAAGGCTGCACCAAGCAGCATTGACACTGTGAACGCTATAAAGTAGCCAGAATAATCTGAGAACTGCAAAGCTTCGTGGTTGCTGTAGGCTTGCTGAAGCTTTTGGAACGTTTTGGCAACAATATAGGGAGGGATAATGTCTTGGGCAATCACAGCCAACACTGAACCAACCGTACTGCTCCAAAAGAGCAGTTGATAACGCTTAGTGTAGTGCCAGAAAATTCGCAAGGACTGACGAGTGGTTGGTTTTTTCATACCGGGGGCCTCCAGGGGGCGTGGAAATTAGAACAGTAAAAGTAAAAAGTTAGTTTAGCTTTTGGATTTTTTGTAGTTTGCTAGAGAGCCGAATGGACGGCAATCTGCATTTGCTTGGGGGTATATCGAAACATTAAGGCCGTCCTTTCGTACGTTTTGTAAATAATTCAACAATTTTACCACAGTTAACAAACGTGAGGCAAATAGCAATACATTGTTGGGTGAATGTTAGCCAAAGTTCTGTAGAATAGAAGGATTATGGAACGCAACAGTGACAGCAACGCTTCAGACAAAGACGCTCAGATGATGGGTTCTTTCGAGAAGTTTAATGATTCCAAAGAATCTGGTGAGAAAAAAGAGAAAAAATCCAAGAATAACAAAAAGTCCTCTCCCCGCGTTCCGCTGTTTGTGAGCCCTGAAGGCGAGAAAGAAGAAGGCAGCGTTGAGACCAAACCGTCTTCAACTGTCGAATCGCTTTTTGAACCTAAAGAAAAATTAGAAGCAGTAAATACGACTCCTGAACAAGCCGAAGCAGAACAAGCCCCACTTGAAAGTTTGAGTTCTACTGAAAAACAAGAAGCCGCCGCAGAATACGTTGCTGCCAGCAGTGCTGACGTGCGCGATGAACTAGAACAGGTAACACCAGACACAGCCGAAGAATTAGAGGCAGCTGCTAATGCTGCATTCCTGGAGGCAATCGACGCTCGGATTAAGGCAGGTGAAGACCCGGAGAGTGCGCTTGATCCTGCCGCTACTGAAGCCATCGAACGTTTACAATTAACACCTCATACTGAAGTGCCAGAAGAAAGCGAAGATAAAACGGATTATACGAGCGCCGATACTCCTCCGGTACCTCCCGCTCCGCCTCGCCGCGCGTATGGTGCATCCCCACCTCCGTCTGGTCCATCACGAAGTGGCTATGCACATATGTCGCCGTTAGCTCCTGGCAATCCTAATGTGAGTGCACAAGACATGAGAGACACGGTCGATAATTACGACTATAACCACCGCAGGTCAAACCGTAGACACTTCCTCGCTGGCGGTATTGTGGGTTACTTCATTGGTCGCAGACGTGGACGTATCAACACCGAAGAGAAGCTCCTACCGATCCAAAAAAAGCTGGAAAAACAGGTCAATGATATTCATAACAAAATTGCCCAGAAAGAAATGGAAATTAGAGCAGCAGCAAAGAAGAGTTTCGAAGCTGGCCGTGAATCGGTAAAACCTACTGCTGAAACACGTGTTCCTATTGCAGAAGCACGTCACTCACGTGAGCTGCACGCAAGACAAAAGGTATCCGAGCGACTCGGTCCTATGGTCGTTACGACAGAAGCGAGAGCTGCCATAACGAAGAACCCGGAACAGATGACAGTGCCGGAACTATTAAATGTAGCAACGCTTGTTAGCGTTGAGGGCGTGAGTGTGCGAGCTATGTACGAACAGGGAAGAATCGATCACATTGGTCTTCGTCGGGCGATGAAAGAGCACTTGAGCGGTGGGAGCGTAGACCGAATTTTGCCATCAATTTTGTTAGGTAAAGAGCGAATACGGGAGCGAAGTCTAGAACGGGAGCCAAGCGCGCAAGCGTTTGGGGATGCAGCAGATGGTCAAGCAAATCAGTCAGCCACGCCTAGCAGTTGGGTGCACCCAAGAGCTACTTCAGAGCTTCCTGTCCCGTCTGTCTATCAGCCAGAACCGGCATCGAAGGCGCAAGCTGAGAAAAACCGAACAAACCAAACAAAAACGGTCGGCGTGACACTCGCAATTCTTGCTGCTGTAGCAGCTCTGTTACTTCTTGTAAAATAGTGTAAAATAGACAAGTGGAAAAAATTATTCTGTACTACAAATTTGTACCGGTCACCGACCCGGAGATGACCAAGCTCTGGCAGCTTGAGTTATGTACGCGGTTGGGGCTAAAAGGCCGAATTATAATCAGTAAGCACGGCATCAATGGCACCCTTGGTGGTTCACTTGATTCTCTTCGTGCTTACAAGTCTGCAATGAACAAGACGGCTGTGTTCAAGGGTATTACCTACAAGTGGAGCGATGGCGCAGCAGACCACTTCCCGCGCCTTAGCGTAAAAGTGCGTGATGAAATCGTTGCTTTTGATGCCGCAGATGAACTGGTTGTCGATGAAAATGGCGTTGTAAACGGCGGCAAACACTTAAAGCCGGAAGAAGTTCATAAGCTGCTAAAAGAACGTGGTGACGATGTCGTGTTCTTTGATGGCCGCAACAAGTTTGAAGCTGAAATTGGCAAGTTCAAGAACGCCATCGTGCCAAATATTGAAACATCCAGGGACTTTATAAAAGAACTCGAAAAACCGGAGTATGAAGCACTTAAAGACAAACCGATTGTTACATACTGCACCGGTGGTATTCGCTGCGAAATTCTCAGCGCTTTAATGAAAAATCGCGGCTTCAATGAGGTCTACCAAATTGACGGCGGTATCGTGAAATATGGTGAAAAATACGCAGACCAGGGCGAATGGGAAGGCAAACTATATGTCTTTGATGACCGCATGACTGTGGCATTCAGTGAGGACGCGAAAGACATCGGCGATTGCGTTCACTGCCAGAATAAGACCAGCAATTACGTAAACTGCGCAAACAAACAATGCAACAAGCTAGTCCTTGTCTGTGAAGACTGTGCAGATACTGAATTTTGCTCCAAGGTTTGCCTGGATACAGTTGCTAGTCTCGTTTCTCCGGCACGATAACTTTTACTGCTTTTGGATGCGCATGGCTTACGAGCGGAGTTTTGCCCATGACTTCACCATCAATTTCTATATTCCGTACCGGATATGTCGTAATTTGTGCATGAGTAAAGGGAATTAACTCGGCTGTCTCGTGCTCCTCGATCTTGCCGCGAGCGAGACGTAACAATGACTTCAAATAATCAATTCTCGATTCTTCTCCGAGTGATACAAGCAACAATTGATCTTTGTACAATGAAGCCTGTTTGCCGATCACAACACTTCCTACCTGTGAACCATTTGCAATGATGAGGTGGTGCGTGCGGATCTCGGTATGTTTGCCATCATGATCAATCTCGCAGGTAAAGGCACGGTGACGCAATAGCTCTTTAATCCCGCTCGCTAGATAAGCACCTTGGCCAAGGACTAATTTGGTCCGATCGGATATGTTTGCAGCGATACGGGCTGACATACCGATAGCAGCCATGTTGCCAAATAGCGTGTCATTAACCTCACCCAGTGTTATGTCCTTGCAATATTGCTGTTCGAGTATCCCCAGCACTTCTTGCACGTCTGTCGGCAGTCCCAGGCTCCGAACAAACACGTTGCCCGTACCAAGCGGCAAGAATCCATAAATGATGTCTTTACGCTCACGCAGGGCATTGAAGACGGCAGTAATAGTGCCGTCACCACTGCCAACAATGACACATTCTATGTCGGTGTGAGCAGTTAGTCTGTCGATGTAGTTGTCGAGTTTGCCCAAGCGTTTAACAACAATAAAATCAATAACTTCAAAGGGACAATCAGATCGATCAAAATATTCCCGAACAACTGTAAGGTTCTTTTTGGCTTGTCGTGAATGGGCGTTAATAAATACGGCTGTTCTCATATGATTTGTTCATTATAATAGTAGTACATGAAATCATTTGCCCGGAATTCTCACATGCCACTGTTTGTGCCTGATTATATGGCGTCGTCACTGACGTCTATTGACTTTGAGTTACTGAAAGCAAGTGGTGTACGGTTTATTGCCTTCGATGCTGACAGTACCCTCGTGCCGTTTCGCGGTAAGATTCTAACAGAAGAAGTGAAGCAGTTTTTGAGCGAAAAGCGGGGGCTGTTTAAAGGCTGGTGCATCGCCAGTAACCGTCTCACCAATGACCTCTTGCCATTAGCCGAGAGTATGGACGCGCAAGTTATCCGCGCGACGCTTACGAACCGTAAACCCCAACGGCGGTTCTTTGAGCAGGTAATTCGTCATTTTGGCTGTGAGCCTCACGAAATTGCCATGATTGGTGATAAATTAATCGCTGATATGTGGGGTGCAAAACGTGCCGGGCTTACCACGGTATGGGTAGAGAAGATCGGTACTGACAGCCCATGGGATCGGCTGTTCCATTTGCGCCGAACTGAAAAGAAACTGATCAAAAAATATTTGCCTGAAAACCAGTAGCTACAGTCTGTGATCTAGGCGCTCGCTTGTTCAGGGCTATGCCCGGTATAATAAGAAGACATGAACGAGCGTATCAGTCAGAAATTAAAGGAGTTACCAAGAGAACCCGGTGTGTATTTCCACAAGAATGCCGCTGGGGAGATTATTTATATTGGCAAAGCCGCGCGTTTGAGCAACCGTGTTCGTCAGTATTTTCAGAAGAGCCGCGCTCGTGATCCCAAGACCGAGGCATTAGTCGAAGAAATCGCTGATGTCGAGTGGGTGACGGTTGAAACTGAGCTGGATGCACTCTTTGTCGAGGCGGAACTCATCCGCCGATATATGCCCAGGTATAACATCTTGCTTCGAGACGACAAGAGCATGACGTACATTCGGATAAACGATAAAGATGCTCATCCGACCGTAACACTGACGCGCCGCCCCCTCGATGATGGTGCGAAGTATTTTGGTCCATATTTTAGTGCTTTGAGCTTGCGTAAAGCGCTCAAGTATTTACGCCGCATATTCCCGTTTTCGACGCATACATCGGCTATCCCGAAGCGCGACTGTTTGCAGGCACATTTGGGGTTATGCCCAGGACTCGAAAGTGATCCAGGTAAGCTCAAGAAATATCGTGATGACCTCAAGAAACTGATGCAATACTTCAAGGGCGAGCGGGTAGCGCTGATGCGTGAAATTGAGCGTGATATGAACAAAGCAGCTAAAGAGCAAGACTTTGAAGTAGCAGCCAAATATCGCAACCAGCTCTATTCCCTCAGAAGCCTAACCAAGCAAATTGTGTTTGGTGACCGTGAACTACTTGATATCAGCAAAGACAAGGGGTTGACTGAACTGACGAGCATATTGGGCCTGCTGAAAATTCCGAGAAGAATCGAGGGGTATGACATCAGCCACATGCAGGGAACGGACAATGTGGCCAGCATGGTGGTGTTTGTGAGCGGCGTGCCGGATAAGGCGGCTTACCGTAAGTTCAAATTACGTATTCCCGGAAACGATGACTTTGCTCACATGAACGAAGCTATTACCAGACGACTTGGTGAAAAGAACCGAAAAGATTGGGGAATGCCGGATGTGTTCTTGATTGACGGAGGAAAAGGTCAGCTAAGTGCAGCGATTAAAGCGCGTGATGCGGCAGGTATCAAAACGCCAATGATCGGTCTTGCCAAGCGTGAGGAAGAAATTGTCATTCATTTTGAGCATTCCGGGGTGGCATTCAATCGTATGGCGGCGCAGCGGATGGGCGCGATAGTGACTGAGTCTGATGATTTTGCCCTGATTCTGCTTCCCAAAAATTCTCATGTTGTGAAACTACTGCAACGAATTCGTGACGAATCGCACCGGTTTGCGGTGAGTTATCATTCGGTACTGAAGACAAAGCGCCAGACCGCTAGTTTGCTTGATGACATTCCAACCATTGGTCCGGCGACACGAAAGAAGCTGCTAAAGACATTCGGCAGCGTCAGAGGACTGATCCAAGCCCGGGATTTCGAGGTCGAAAAAGTTGTCGGCGAAAAGAAAGCTGCTATTTTGAAACAATATTTACGTACATATAAACGTCAGGAAGCACAGGAAACTCCATGAAGAAACGAATCACGAGTATTTTAATCATTGTAACGGTGCTGTTTGTTGCTGCATTCCTTTTTTTGTTTGGGCGGACGGCAAAAGTGGTGTGGTTCAACGTGAAGCCGCTCAAAAACTACTGGAACCAGCGTGCTAGCTTGCCAGTGCCTGAAAATGCTTTATGGTACGTGGTGCTCGGTGATTCTGCCGCACAAGGCGTTGGCTCTACAAACCCGGAGCATAGCTATGTGGGGCGTATTGCTGATGCGCTTGCACAAAAGACCGGCCGCCCGGTACACGTGGTGAACCTCAGTATCTCCGGCGCTAAAAGCCGTGTGGTGATCGATTATGATCTTCCGCTTTTCCGTCAGCTGGATCTACCTGCTGACTGCGTAGTAACGCTTGAAATTGGCGGCAATAATGTAGCGGCATTTAATGAAGTGACGTTCCGCAGCGAAATGGATCAGATTATGTCGGAGCTGCCGCCGCAGACGGTGGTTGCCGATGTACCGTACTTTGGCGGTTCGATCCTGAAGAGCAGAGAACCGATTGCAGTGAACGCTGGGATGATCGTGCACGAAGTCGCTGCCAAGCATAACTTGACGGTGGCTCCGCTGCATAAATTTACCTTCGAAAATGATAACTGGCGCGTGTATAGCGGCGATCGTTTTCACCCCAGTAACTATGGCTATCACAACTGGTTCAAAGCTTTCAAAGAGCCTTTAGAGCTTCCCGAAACCAACTAGTTTACCCTCAGATTGAAGATCAGCCACTTTCCATTTGTTTTTCATTTCGCTCCGTATTTTCAATACGCTTTGTCATGAAAGAACAGATGTAAAATCAAAGCCGCTGCTTCACTCTGTTCTACGGCAGAGGATTTAGGGAAGCTCTTGGGGCTGTAACCTGCTATACTAACGGCTGATTTATGTTTACTTCAGATTTTTTCAAGGGGAACCGTGCGCATCTGCGGAGTCTCTTTACCGGAACGGCGCCAATCGTTATCACGGCGAATGGACAACTGCAACGCAACGGCGATGTCACACTGCCATTTCGTCAGGACAGTAGCTTCTGGTATTTGACTGGTATTGATGAGCCCGATGTTGTGCTGGTTATCGACAAGACTAAGGAGTATTTGATTGTTCCCGATAGAGGTGAATGGCAAATTGCTTCCGCAGGTGCTGTCGACCATTCAAGCCTGTCAAAAGTCTCGGGCATAGACCTCGTCATGGATGAGAAAAGCGGATGGAAGCAACTAAACCAACGGCTCAAAAAGGTAAAGAACGTCGCAACACTGGCTGCTCATGCTCCGTACGACGAACTCGAAGGCTTCTATGCCAATCCGGCAAGGGCGCACCTGATTAATCAGCTCAAAGCAGCTAACGATACGGTTGAACTGCTCGATTTACGTACGCATCTTGCCAGTATGCGCATGATAAAACAGCCCATTGAAATAGAGGCTATTCAGAAAGCTATCGATATAACAATTGAAGCGTTTGAAACAGTCCAGAAAGATCTGGGCAGCTATAAGACAGAGTGGGAAATTGAAAACGCGATGACATCAGTATTCATGAAACATCGCGTTGTACACGCCTACCCCCCAATTGTTGCAAGCGGCAAGCATGCAGTGACTTTGCACTCTGGTGCGAGCAATGAGACGATTGATCCTCATGACTTAATCTTGTTTGATGTCGGTGCAGAATATCAGAATTACGCTGCTGATATAACCCGTACCTACGCACTTAAACCGCTCACGAAACGCCAACAAGCGGTGTTTAACGCTGTCGCGGAAGTACAAGCGTTTGCTCTTGACCAGCTAAAGCCTGGTGTCACACTCCGTGAATGCGAATTACAGGTTGAAGAGTTTATGGGTGAGAAGTTAAGGGAGTTGGGCCTTATCAAGGCAATTAGCCACGAAGCCGTCAGACACTACTATCCGCATGGAACATCTCATTTCCTAGGTCTGGATACGCATGATGTGGGCGATTATAAGCGGCCCCTGGCACCAGGAGTGGTGCTGACCGTAGAGCCGGGCATCTATATTCCTGAAGAGGGTATTGGTATTCGTATCGAAGATAATGTGCTTATTACTGAGAATGGTATAAAAGTGTTAAGTGAACGCTTGCCGAGGGGAGCTAGTCTAACCTAGAATGTGATTATGCATAGAAGCCCCGTAAGCCGCTTTCTTATTCGATGGTTTGTGTCCAGTCTCGGCCTCTGGATCGCTGCCGGTCTGTTCGCTGATCACATCAGCTACAGCAGCAGTAGTCATGCCTTTGCGATTCTGGTTGCAGGACTTATCCTGGCGCTCGTGAACACGGTCATCAAGCCGATTGTCGTCATTCTGTCGCTGCCGGCAATTCTTTTTAGCCTCGGTTTGTTCATGATCGTTATCAACGGTCTCATGGTTCTACTTGTCAGT
Source organism: Candidatus Saccharimonadota bacterium (assembly GCA_028289075.1). Lineage (GTDB taxonomy): Bacteria > Patescibacteriota > Saccharimonadia > Saccharimonadales > JAQGGX01 > JAQGGX01. Next base: position 11,386 of record JAQGGX010000090.1, read on the forward strand.
TGGCTGTATTCAGGCCTGGAAGTTGCTAATTTTGTAGCAGCTATGCTTGCCGGTATGGTCATCGGCTTGGTAAACTACTTAGTAACAACCATACTCGAAGAGAGATAGGTGTTAAATAGGAGAAATAATGAGCATTTATAACTACATAACAATCGGTTCCATGCTGCTATTGACCGCATTGGTTTTAATGCAAACTCGCGGCGCTGGTCTTGGCGCTGGTCTTGGCGGTGGCGGTGAAGTAAACACTGTTCGCCGTGGTTCAGACCGCACGCTCCATCAAATTACCATTATCGTTGCTTTTATCTTTGCTGCTTCAATAATCCTTGGTGTCGTTGCGTAAATAATTTTACATGATGGATCGATCAACTCGACTTCGGTGGCGTCGACAGTATCGTCGCAGTAAGCGACAGGTTGAAGATTTCGGTACACAAACCGAAAACAACCTGGAACGACTGTTTTTTCGACGTATCCACCGATTGATCGAAGTCCGGCGGTTTGTCTTTAGCTGGCTGCTGCTGCTTTCGCTGCTTATTATTGGCGTGGTACTACAAACCAGAGGGCTGAGTAGCTACTACCAAGAACTTAAGCCGTCACCTGGAGGTATATACACCGAAGGTGTTATTGGTTCGTTCACGAACGCGAATCCACTCTATGCGGTTGGTTCCGTAGATGCCTCTGTGTCGCACCTCGTGTTCGCAGGTCTTATGAAATATGACCAGAATAATCGCTTGGTCGGAGACTTAGCAGAAAAGTGGGCGGTCGATGAACGTGGCGTGCGCTATACGATTACACTGAAGGACAATCTTAAATGGCAGGATGGCAAACCACTGACATCGAGCGATGTCGTATTTACGTATCAGACAATTCAGAATCCTGACGCCAAATCTCCGCTGCTGAGTAGCTGGCAAGGGATTAAAATGGAAACGCCTGATCCACGAACGGTGGTATTTGTCCTGCCTAACACACTTAGCTCTTTCCCTTATGCGCTCACCAACGGTATCGTGCCGAAGCATCTCCTGGGGTCGACACCTGCAAATCAGTTGCGGTCAGCTCGATTTAACACCGTAACCCCAGTGGGTTCCGGCCCATTTAAATGGGGGAATATAGAAGTTACCGGAACAACGCCTGACGACCGCGAAGAAAAGGTTGGACTGATTCCTAATGAGTACTATCATGGAAACATTCCCAAGTTGCAGCGTATCACCATACGTGCCTTTAGAAGCGAGAAGCAAATGCTTCAAAGCTTTGAGAACCAAGAGCTTACTGCCATGAGCGGGCTGGACTCAGTGCCGGATAATCTAAGGAATATTGATGCAGTACAGGAGCACAATATTCCTTTTACAGGTGAAGTGATCGTATTCTTAAAGACTTCAAACGAAGTACTTAAAGATGTCAAAGTACGTCAAGCGCTGGTACACGCGGTAGATCAGATAGATATCGTAAAGGGCCTGAATCGGCCTGCTATCGTATCCCGTAGTCCGCTACTACCACCACATATTGGCTACGACAAATCAGTGACACAGCTTCCCCCTAACATCGAGCAAGCAAACAAACTGCTTGATGAGGCAGGTTGGATACGCGGCACCGAT
>JAQGGX010000017.1 GCA_028289075.1 Candidatus Saccharimonadota bacterium
TGCCAGAGGTGCTTGATGTATTTCAGTTACACGGCGAGACAGTTGAACTAACACCTGATATGACAGTTTTGGCAACTGGTAAGTTCTGCCTCAACCAAATTGTTAGGGTTGCCCCTAAGGCTTATGGCATTCAATCGCATTTTGAACTTACGCCAGAAATGCTGGCAGTATGGGCTGAGCAAGACCCTGATTTAATACCTATTGGTAAAGACAAGTTGCTCGCAGACTTTAAGGCTATTGAGCAATCCTATACCCGCATAGGGCAAACATTGCTGCGTAACTTTCTTAGGATTGCGGAGCTTGCCTGATGAAAGATGTGAGGCTCACTGTTGCCATAAACCGACCAGCTCAAGAGGTTTTTGATTTTACGCTTAATCCCGAAAATACACCGAAGTGGATTGACGGCATAGTTAAAGAACAGACCGACGAAAGCCCAACAAAGCTAGGCACAGTCTATAAAAATCAGGGTAGCGATGGCAACTGGAACGAGTATGAAATAACTGCTTACGAGCCTGGCATTATGTTTATAATGAGCAAAAAAGATGGTAACTATCACGTCAAATATACGCTCAAGCCACTTGATGATAACCAGTGTGAGCTAGAGTATTACGAGTGGGTTGACGACGGCGACCTTGATGAGCCGTTTACGCAAGACATACTTGAAAAACTGAAAGATGTAATTGAAAAACCTAAGCGGTATTTGATAACACTTAAATCTGGGAAAGAACATCTAACTGACTACTTTGACAATGACGAGGCTGTTTTGAGATGGGTCAATACAGGTGCTGCTGGCATTGTGTATCGCAACGCACACATCAGGCTATTGCCTGACGATATTGCCTCTATCCAGCCCGTAGGGGAAGAAAATGAAACGTAATGAAGAAATTGCCCAGCTTTCTCACGAGATAATGCTGGATATAACGGATAGTAGGTTACCACTTCACAACATCTTGCTGAAAGCATCACGCCTATCTCTTTAGCTGGGGTTTTTATTTGGCCCGTGAGAAGACCCAAACTCCGTGAGAGCGAGCAAAGCGAGCGGGAGTTTGGTGGAGTGAAAAAGCGCGTGGCAGTCGGGGAGTGGAGCCTCCTCACCCGCACCAAAATGATAGAATTGAGATGAGCACTGCTTAAATGGAGTATTCCACACAATGAATACAAAGCAAGACCTTGATGACGAGAAAATTGCTGCCACTTTGGCTGCGGCAGACTGGATGCCTTTAAAGGAATCCCGTAAAGGCTATCCAGGGCCATCCTTATCCATGCACTATCATAACGGCACATTCGATGTGGGTATCTCGCGTTGGGAATCACTGGCTTTGGGGCAATTCCTTTTTGAGGCAACCGAAGGATATTTGAAGCAGGGACTCACAGCCGAAGAAGCCAATACGTATTCTGGTGTACCGACGGGACAAATGTATATCGAATACCGGGATAAACTCGACGCTATTTTGCAAGCGATTATTGAGTTTGCCAAACAGGTGAACTACGACAATATGGGCATAGTACTGAAACCAATTTTGGTCGCAGCTGCAGGGGCTTATAGAGATGAGTATACGGCTGGCCGGCAGGGTGAGCCGGGCGAACACTTCACCGCTGCTATCGACCCAGCTACGTGGTACCCAAAGATGCGCCACTAAATCAAACTATATCTCAGGCCTTATACGGAGGGAGGCTATGTCAGATGCTAGAATCGAGCATGATCGAGTGGAGGAGCGTAGCGATCTCCTCACCCGCACCATTTCTACGTAACCTGAAATTCATTTATATCTGATACGATGTAGACATGAGAAAAATGATTCTAGAAAACAAAAACATTGTCCGCATTGTGCTCGCGACAGTGTTAATATTGCTGCTACCCTTACTCGCGATGCAGTTTACCGATGAAGTGAAGTGGGATTTGAGGGACTTCGCTGCCATCGGCGCCCTACTGCTCGGGGCTGGTCTTATATTTGAACTGGTAACGACGAGGGTCAATGCTAAATACCGAGCCGTTACTGCCGTTGCGCTCGCGGCAGCGGTCCTCCTCATTTGGGTAGAACTTGCTGTCGGCATCATCGGGACACCGTTCGCCGGAAACTAGTAGATTGTCCGGGAATAGTTGTAATATCACTCCGCAGTACAGCCATACTGTCACTAATAACATTACAAACACAGCCTCTATCTATTACAGAACAGTCCTTTAGTTTCGATGCAGTTGAAGCTGACTAGAAATATCATCTGCTTACTCCTTACACGGAGTTCTCGTGTATCTGCATATTGCGATGTCTTCAATAAAGTAGCATAGTATATCCAGCTATATTTGGAGAATTTTTAAGATGGATTTCAAGGCTGTAAGCGCAAGGTGGGGTGAAACTTTAGTAACGGCTGTGCCCAGCACTCCTGATGGCTATTTCATTTTTGAAGATTTATTGACTGGTCGTAACCGTATTGATGAAGTCGCATTACGCCGTATTAAGCCTCGGCACGTAAGGAAACTTAAGCGCGGAGATGTGTCTGTTATGGGTAGGTATACAGAATCTGACCCTAATCGACCTGGTTTTGTTCGTTTTATAAAATGCGAAGCAATGACACCTGATCCACTCCAGCCCGTAGGTACCGCAATATATATCGATGGAGTGCAGGAAGTGTCACTCGACAGAGCGAGTCAGTTGAGAGACGCACATCGCGCCGTAGGTGAGTGGTGGGCGCAGCGTTTGTTGAATCCAGTAATCGATGAGGGTGGTGGAGAAAAAATTCATCCAGTTATTTCAGATGATCAACGTCGTGTAGTCGCCCAAAGAGCTGGGGATTTTGCCTTAATACTTGCAGGCCTTTCGCGTAGCAGCGACACCCCGCGTATGACTGTTGATTATTATCCTGATAGCACTTTGAGGGACGCTGCCGATATGGCCTTTGTGCCTGCTGTTTTTTCTTTAATGAGCTACACCCACATTGATGAAGGCGTCGTTATGGCAAGAGAAGGTTGGAGCGGTGAAGTTATTCAAATATGGCCCCCCGCTCCAGAAGCAACCGCACCGCAAGAGCTGTAGCCTTTTCACTGTAGATCAGGAAATGTGGCAAAAACAGGCAGTATAGTTATAAAAGTAGCGTAGATATTTTGCTATGATAAAACAATGAATAATGAGGAAGTAGTTAAAGTTGGTATTGGACTTTTTATTGTAAAAGATGACAAAGTGCTGCTAGGTAAGCGCAAAAATGCTCATGGAGCAGATGAGTACGGCGGCCCTGGCGGCCACCTTGAATACGGTGAGACTGCCGAACAGACAGCGTTGCGGGAGCTGGCAGAGGAATGCGGCATAAAGGTCAAGAATTTGCAGATGCTCTGTGTCTCTGATTTGTTAACGTATTTTCCGAAACATTATATCGATATCGGCTTCGCTGCTGAGTGGGAGTCGGGTGAACCGCAAGTTCTGGAACCGCACAAGCTCGAATCCTGGGACTGGTACGACATCGATGATCTGCCAGAAAATCTTTTCGGTTGCGTTCCTGCATACGTAGAATCGTACAAAACAGGCAAGAAATACTTCACGTTTCCCGGTCGTTTAGCCGTATAGAAACTTAGCAATATCGGTTGAGTCATTGGGTTAGGCATTTCATGTATCAAAGCTGTTATGCTTCCGTTATACTGTTGTTAATGACAAAAACTTCTGTGGGCAGTAAGGCGCTTGATCAACATTTTGGGCCCGTTAAACCGGAGCCAGGCTCGATTCTCCCCGTATGGCTAACAGGTGGATTACTAATATTCACTGTCATGGCTGCTGGAGCATATACCTTTACGAGCTTGCTCCAAGGCCGTCAGTTTGATTGGGGAGACCTTGCGCTTTGGTCATTCATCCTCGCTTTGGTTAATGCTGTTTTCTTGCTCACGGCTTGGCAGTATCGACATAGATTGAGCACGAGAGCTCAGGTCTTTATCCTCGATTGGGCTGGCACATCTGTCTGGTACTGGACACTGGGGCCGCTGTATCAGTTCCTAACAATTACGTTTAATACGCCGCAGCTTACGCTCAATGCCTTTGCATTCTTCTGGGAGGTGCCGATCGTGGGTGGTATGTCATTTTTGCTTGGCCAGATCATGTTCCGTCCTGTGCATCGTTACTTAATAACAGGTCACACCGATGATCCCGACAAGCTGTATCGTTTTATCTCTGGTTTTCCGATAGCAGTCGTTATTAGGACAGTATTCTTTACTGCCGTCGGATATGCCGCCGGCGCATGGCAATTGAGCTACTTCACTGATTTTCCAAAAATTGAGGCACTAAAGATGTTCGGTAATGGTATCGTCCTGTCGCTTTTCCTGGCGCTGTTCTACTACCTTGCCGTTAATCAGCTCCTAGGCTGGATCCGAACTCGTTTGCGTAGGCAATATAACTTGCAGGTTGTGCAGCAGCAGTTCTATAAAAAAGTTTTCAGTGTCGTGATGCTGGTGACAATGGGTTGTTTGCTCTTGATGGTACTTGTGGGTATCCAATCATTCCAGTCAGTCATTAAAGATCAGCTGGTAACGACAGCGCAAGCTGAAATGCGCACTACAATCATGGCGGTAGAAACAAAAACCCAATTAGAGTCACAAAAGGAACGCTTTGAGCTTGGTGAGCGTGGACAAACATGGGTGCTATCACCTCGGGACGACTTACCTGCCACGAATGTTCTTCCCGAGACAAAAGCCCGTTTTGAGTCTCAGTTAAACGGGGTAGTAGAAGACCGCAAAGATGATATCAAGATCATCGTGTTTGAAACCTACGGTGACCAAAAAATGGTATCGCTCATATATCCAGCTGATTTCTACGGCGCGTTAAACAATATTATGTGGCTTTTGGTCATCGGGGGAGTTTTTGTCGCAGCATTGGCGTTGGTAGTCACGACACTATTTAATCGTATTATGACACGGGCTACGACTCGACTGATCGATGCAGTTGAGCAGGCAGAACGCACGGGAGTATATATTGCGCCACCCATCCACACGGGCGATGAGTTCGAAACCTTGTCCGATGCGTACAAAACATTTATTGATCAAACGCACGAACGCACCGAGCAACTTCACGAAGAGCGTGCTCGTTTGCAAGCATCTATTGAGAGCCTCAGTCTTGGCTTTATTATGACTGATATCGACAATAAAATTATCGTGAGCAACCACGCGGTAAGCCAAATATTAGACGCTCCGCGTCACGGAAGCTGGGATTTGTCAGATATAGAGAGTCGTTTTAAGGGTACCTTAGCTCTTGCAAAGATTTGCCAAGACATTGTGCAGAATAAGCACCATCAGGTAAAACATGAAGTAAGTGCCGGTTCAAAAATCTTACGTGTACTCGTGGCGCCGATTACGGCAACAGAAAAAATCATCGGCACGGTTATCCTTATACAGGACATTACTGAAGAAAAAGTCTTGGCCCGCTCCAAGGATGAATTTTTCTCTATTGCTTCTCATGAATTACGCACGCCGCTGACAGCTATTCGTGGCAACACGAGTATGATCCAGCAGTATTATCCCGAACAATTGAAAGACCCTTCACTTGCCGAGATGGTAAATGATATTCATGATTCCAGTATACGGCTTATCCAGATCGTAAATGACTTCCTCGACCTCTCGCGGCTGGAGCAGGGCAGAATGGTGTATCAGCGCAGCGCATTCAAAATAGATAAAGTTATCGAAGACGTTCTCTATGAAATG
>JAQGGX010000025.1 GCA_028289075.1 Candidatus Saccharimonadota bacterium
ATGTTCATTGCCCAGTCGAGTAGCACCAAGTCACCCTTGAGGTATGCAAAGCGTGCTCCGGCGACTTTGGCGGCACGTTCTTTGTCGAGCCAACCTTTGGCTTCGGCAATCTCTGCGTGGTTCCGGGGTGCAAAATCAAACTGTGGCTTTTCGCCCCATTCTTTAGACACGACGTTTTCGTTTTCGGTCGCTCCTACTGGTACGTCATCGAGTGGCATGTTCGGTACTGTTTTTAGTAGTGTTATAAATTCTTTTTCAATTGGAGCCAGTTGCTCCTCAAGTGCAGCAATACGGTCTTTGAGCTCGCGTCCTACGGCAATTTGTTCTTCCGTAGGTTTGCCCTGCTTCATTGAGGCAGATAATTCGTTACGACGAGCCCGCAGTCCTTCTACTTCGCCCAGTAAACTTCTGCGGCGCTCATCGACGCTCAAAAGCTGAGCAATATCTACTTTGTAATTTTTCTGATTTGATTTTTCTTGAACAAGCTCGGGGTTTTCGCGAATAAACTGAATATCTAACACGTATGTGCTCCTATCTGGTAAGGGTTGACTTGAAATTTAGCATGCAATAAAAGAATACCTGGCTTAAGCCGAGGAGCGAGAGACAGAACTTACAAGATTAATAACAACGATTTGTTTCACAATTTTATTATAGCACCGCTCGAGCAATTAAAAATCACCCGGGAAATTACTATACGAGCTTTGCTTGCTTCTTGGCCTGGAGTGCTGCCATCGTCAGCTGCATGCGCTGCTTAGCGTACATACAGAAGTCACAATCACCGCCCATAGCTGCTCGACCAATTGGCGGCATATCACCTTCCATGACTTCTTTCATCTTGAGTAATGTGGATTCAACCCAAGAGGCGTTGCCAGTGTATGGAATAACTTTGGTTCTGAATTCAACACGGTTATTAAAGCCGTCCATATCAAATCGGCCGTTGCAGTAGACGAAGTACCCGGTATCGCTCACCTGGAAACCGTTTTGGCGCAGCAACCACTGGTACACTTCCATCTGACGCTTATAACTCATCTGCCAATCAGAATCGATACTTACTTCAGTTGTCTTAGCTGTGGCTTTGTAGTCAACAACAATCACCTCTCCGGCATCATTAACCCAGACATCATCAACTGCGCCGAAAACATGCAGATTCGTGGGTTTATGTACCGTTGTTACTCCAACAAAGTTCTCTCTCCATTGATCGAGACTGTCGTGCACATACGGAATAGCGGCTACGCCGTACTCAACCATTATTGGATGTGGCTCGCCTTTTTGGCGATAGCCATCAAATTCTTTTTTGAGTAATTCGTCGATAGCTTTGTTGATGTTGAATGGTGGGCTGTTTGGCCGCGTTATTTTGAGTCTGACATCAAGCCAGAAACAACGCGGGCACTGCGTAAAAAGCTCGATTTTGCTTCGAGACACCTTAAAGGCTGCTGTTTGACCAGGTTTGTACGGCTGGCTCCGTTCCCGGAAGTACGACATTGCGAAGATTATTGTATCAGGCTTTGACCATCACAGGTTCGGAATTCTCGATTATCTTCTGAAGTTCTAGAACTTCTTCAATATCAACGGGATGGCCATCTCGTAGTACCTGCAGACCATATCTAGTCAACATTTCAACTATCGAGTAATTTGTGCGCTGCAGTAACTGCGGCCGTCTCAGCCCTGAGCGTAAAATCGCCGAGCGGAATGTGGAGCAAGTCTTTTTCTTTGAAAAGAGCCATTTCCTTGTCGCTCCAGCCGCCTTCAGGACCGATTAACACGCCAAGTTCATCAAGCTCAACCCGATCAGGTGTTTCACTGCCCTGCTCACAGATAAATAACTGCATTTTATTACTAAGTTCATTCAGCGCTGTTTCAACGAATAATGGTTCGCGCACGTTCGGGATATCGCTGCGACCGCATTGCTCAGACGCTTCGATCACGATTTTCTGGGCACGCTCAACGTCAAAGCCAGTCTTTTCTGAGCGCTCTGCAAGCAGCGGCACAAAGTGGCTAACACCAAGTTCTGTGCATTTCTGGAGCACCCAGTCGTTCTTGTCTTTTTTAAGCATAGACCAAAGTAAATAGACATTTTTCTTTGGGACATTTCGACTCATATCAGTCACATGGACAAGATGCGCTTCGTTGTCTTTCAGTTCTTCGATCCGATACAATCGGTCGTGTGTCACACCATCAAACATGACGACTTGTTGCCCAGCCTGATAACGCAGTACTTTGCGCCACTGGTACACGATACGCTGATCATGCAGCCAGAAGTCATGTTTGAGTTCAAGTTCGGTGCCAACAAAAAAACGATGTAAACGCATTTAGACTTGCCCTGCCTCGGGTACAAGCGCGTGGAATGCAATCACCGCAGCGGTTGCCAGTATCTCTAGTGCCAGCAGTATCCAGAAAAGTTTCTTAAAGAACTTCTGATTGGCTGCGTAGCCTTGCAACTCCAAGCCGTCTTTGCCGCGTAGCTTGCCGTAGGTAATAAGTCCCCAGTCGATTACCCACCATACAAGGAGTCCGCCAAATGTTAGGAGTTTGAGCACTCCGGTTACTTTGCGGCCTAAGAGAAAGCGATCGACACCGAACATACCGACAAGGTATGACAGCATAATCATGCCGACGTAACTCTTGTCGCTTTGCGCAGGCGCAGATGCTAGAGCGTCTGTAGTTGCTTGCTGATTGTCTATGCTCGTATTTTGGTTTTCTTGGTCCATGTGGCTTTCCTGTTTTAGCTGCTTTAAGCTAATAATACATTACTTGCGACGAAGAACGGCCAGGCTTTCGATGTGGGGAGTTCTAGGAAAGAAGTTATACACCTCGAAGCTCTCAAGCGTGTATGCTTCCTGAAGTTTCGCAATATCGCGGGCATGGGTTGCTGGATTGCAAGACAAGTACAAAATTTTTGGAGGCAACGTTTCTAGCACCTTATCTACAACTTTGTCGTGCAGTCCAGCCCTGGGCGGATCAAAGACCAGCGCACGGTCAGAACGAATGTGCTCCAGGACTTTTTCGGTTGATGCCTCGATCACCTGCGCTTTTACATGACTTTTCTCGGCGTTCAGGCGAGCCATAGCGGCAGTGGCAGTATCAAGCTCAATAAGATCAACTGCTTTTTTAGCTAAACTCAAACCAATAGTGCCGACACCGGCGTACATATCGGTTAACGAATCTTCGTCGAGGTGGTTCTTCATTTCGGTTAAAGCGAGTTCAAACACGGGTACGTTCACCTGGAAAAACGATTCTACGTCATAAGTAAGTTCGGTGCCAAATAACTCATCGCTCAGGTGTACGTCTCCAAGTTCATACAACAAACGAGTCGGCACGGACGCCGGGCTCTTCGGGTTGGAGTGATAGACGCGCAGGCCCTTCACGCCACTCGGCAATGGCAACTCAGGAAACTTCTCTGCTTTTACATAGAGTGCAGCTACTGTCTCACCTTTTTGACTGGAGCGAACAATTATTGTCTTCAAATCACTGCCGCGAATTTCTTTTGGAATAACTTTGAGTATAGCGTTTGCAGCTTCATTAATAACAGGGGCCGCAAGCGCACTTCCGGTCAGGATTTCTTTACGGTGGCTGCCACGTGCAAAGAGCGCCAGGTGAAGTCCATCATCATCTCCATAGAATGAATATTCCATTTTATTGCGGTAACCGTATTCGACGCCGTCAGTCCGGACAGCGAACTCAGGTAGTGTCACCTGTTCGCGGGCAAAAATGTCACGAGTAATTTCGCTCTTGAGTTTGTTCTCTGTCTCAAAGTTCATAATCTGCCATGGGGACGTTCCCATGTGATTCACTTCTCGCGGTTCGACACGCTCGGCAGATGGCTCAAGAACTTCCAGGGCAATACCTTCGGCATATTTCTTTTTGCCACGCCACACCTGTACACGCACGAGTTCACCCGGCAAAGCATTCCAGACGAACACTTTTCGTCCGTCTGGCAATGTACCAAGTCCCTGCCCACCATGAACTATTTTTTCAATTCTAACTTCTTCTATCATTGGACCTAGGGCTACTTCATGAGTCCGACTATCAGAACAACAGCGAATGCGACCTTAGTCACTAGACTAATAACCGCGTAGTTCCGTTCGACGTAGGAGTAATCTTTCCAAGCGCCAACAGCCTTGATAGCGCGGCGTTGGTTAAGTGCCCAGAGCACTGCACCGATAGCAAGTACTGCGTAGAGTGCGTATACGTACCAAGGATAACGGACAAGGCCGTAGACCCAGGTTGCAATTGCATATGAAGCAACAAGTAGTGTCGGCAAGGCTGCGAGCACGAGTCCGGTTTTGTATGTTGCCCAAGACAGTTTCTTTGCGTTCGTATTTTGACGCTCAGCTAAAGTAGCAAGTACTACCGCAGCTGCGACTACACCGGCAATCACTACGAGCACAAAGAGATCTTGCACGCCGCTTAATACGGCAACAACTACGGACATGAGTGCACCTGTTACAGCGAGGTCAACCCAGCGCCATGTTAAGGTGCGGTCTTTCATACCGCGCTGGTAACGAGCGGCCCATTTCGTGAGATATAACACTGGCACAACGGCAGACAGTACGAGCAGTCCGACGAGTACCCAACGGACTTCAAGATCAAAGAGCGCCCAATCAGCATGCGCGAAAACAGTAGATGTCTTGCTCGCTAATTCGTCCTTGGACAAGTGACCGATAGTCACAGGGTAATTGTTGGTATTCATCATGGCGCCAGCTGCTACCGCTAGAACGGCGAACAGCCCAGCACTCGCTGCGTACAAGCGACGCAACTGGGTTGGGAGGTCTAGTTTTTTAATCATAGAGAAACTATATCATGAAATGCTTGGAACCCATTCCTAAACCCTCCTTCGTGAGCGAAAGGCATTGTGGCGAGTATGGATTGGTGGTTCTGGCGAGGAAAAGTATAGGGACATACACTGACGAGACAAACCGGCAAGCCGTGCCGCCAATATGTCTTGCAGTAGAAGAGAAGATTCAGGCATGGGTTCTCCTTCTAGATTGCTTCATAAGGTACATGACATGCACCTCTTCCGGTCTTTTCGGTATATTTCTGGTGATATTCTTCAGCTGGATAGAATCCATGCAGCGGGGTGATTTCGGTTACGATCAATTGATCGAATTCGGTTTGCAGATCGGCCTTCACCTTCTCCGCAACTTCCCGCTGTTCATCAGTTACATAAAAGATCACCGAGCGGTATTGATCGCCTATATCCGGTCCCTGCCGATTCAACTGCGTTGGATCATGCAGACGGAAAAAATGTCTGACGAGCGTTTCGTATGAAACCTTATCGGTATCAAACTCAAGCCACACTGCTTCAGCGTGACCGGTCACTTGGTCGCAAACCTGTTCGTATGTAGGGTTTTCCATGTGTCCGCCGGTATAACCAGCTTGGCTCTTTACTACTCCCGGTACTTGATCAAAATAATACTGCACGCCCCAGAAACATCCAGCTGCAAAAATTGCCTGTTCCATAGTACCTCCTCTTTAGTATTTTACAGTGAGAACCCTACTGAGATCTATTCTGCATTCGGTAAGCCCGGCGCAAAAACAAATTGCTGATGGTAGGAGCACTCGTAACCGTGTACGTATTATACTGCCCGTCAGGAAGCCCAGCGCTCCAACCACAACTTATAGTCGGCCTCTGTTTTCATAATGATAAAACTACTTAGCATAAGCGTTAGTGATTCCATCGTACAATGTGCTCTATATCACAAAACCAATTATGAAAAATAAGTACTAGTCTTCCGAGAGTTGTACGCTGCGCCAAAATGCAACGTAGCCAGTAAAGTCTTTTTTCACCTGATCAATCGCACTCGGTAGCGGGTTTGGATAACTCCAGGCATCATCCACTGCCCAGTCATCACCTTGCCCTACATTGAAGTACTGGCAGACGCCCTTCCATGGACAGGTGTACGGCGTAGGGCTTTCCTGCAAGAATTCTTTGTTCACGCTTGATGGTGGGAAATACCAGTTCCCTTCAATATAAATAAGTTCATCTTTCGGTGCTTCTGCGATAATCTGGTCTTTCCAAACTGCTTTCATATAAACCCTCCTTTAGTAGCTTAAGTATACATTTTTTAGCTGCAAGAATTAAAAGCGCTTGCTGGCACTACGTACCATGATGAAGTTACGCTGTTGGGGGTCACAACACGTACTCTGATCTTTACATCAGTTACAGGTACGGCAGACGATAGCACTCCTGAGTATAAATACCCAGGGCTTGAGCCCGTGATTGTATATCCACCCGAAGTTGACGGAAAATGAGCGCTATAGGCATACGGCACCGGGTCATTATAGGTGCCGACTAATTCAACTTGCCAGGTAAACGCACCGCCTGCGGCTATGTTTTGGGCAGAAACACCCGCACTGGCGACTTGTAGCACTACCCGACCACCGCTACAGTACCAGGATGCACCGTTCAAATATACGCTCGCGATCAGGAACGGTTGCTTTGTAGCAGAGGGAGGACCAGCTGCATTTGATCCTGGATTGGTTGCTGTAGCTTTGGATTTGGGCTGTGAAGTAGGTTGAGGAGTTTGGGTGACAGGTGCGGTCGTCGGTGTTGACGTAACTGGTGCCGGTACTAGCGTGTCCTCTACAGGCTTGGTCTCTACTTGTTTCATTTCTACTATTGCCAGGGGCTTTGGTCTCTGTACTACCAATGCATACGCTGTTCCGCTGCCGCCTATAAGCAACACAGCTCCAACGAGAATCAAAGTCCACTTTTTATTGGCAATAAGAAAAAGTCTGATCTTTTTTGCGATTTTCTTCATATATATAACTAAAATACCCCAAGTCGTGCTTTTTGTGAAAGATCTTATATCTGTCACTCCCCTACTCCTTTATGCTGTTAAGGTTACATAAAGGAGACCTATGACAGATATACCACACGTGAAGCTTAATAATGACGTAACGATGCCCCAGTTTGGACTCGGTGTCTGGCAGGCCGAAGAAGGTGGCGAAGTCGAACGAGCCGTCATGACAGCCCTTGAGGCAGGTTATCGATTAATCGACACTGCGGCTATTTATGGCAATGAGGCTGGTGTCGGCAAAGCTATCCGGGATTCGGGTATCCCGCGTGAGGAAATCTTCGTGACAAGCAAACTCTGGAACGACAGCCACGACTATGACACAGCCCTTGCCGCGTACGATGCGAGTCTGGAACGCCTCGGACTCGACTATCTTGATTTATACCTTATTCACTGGCCCGTCCCTGCCGACAACAAGTATCCGGAAGCGTGGCGTGCGCTTGAAAAGCTATACGCCGACAAACGTGTTCGCGCCATTGGTGTATCCAACTTCAAGCCGCATCATTTGGAGAAGCTACTACAGACAGCCGAGGTTATACCAACTGTGAATCAGATCGAACTTCATCCCAAACTGCAGCAACGAGAGACCCGTGATTTCTGTGCACAACACGAGATTAAGGTCGAGTCATACAGTCCCCTCATGCGCGCCGGAGAAGTACTGCAAGATCCAGTCATTACTGAGATTGCTGAAGCACACCACAAGACTCCAGCTCAAATTGTGCTGCGTTGGCACATTCAAAACGGACTTATTGTTATCCCAAAATCAACCAACCCAAGCCGCATCCGCGAAAATGTCGATATCTTTGACTTCCATCTGACAGATGCAGAAATGGAACGCATAAACAGCATGGATGAGGATAAGCGTATCGGCTCCGACCCAGATACCGCCAATTTTAAGTAAAACCTATGCTGCCTTCGTCCAGCCCCTATCGCGTGCACAGGTTCTAATTAAATGAGTCAGGAACGTTCCAGGCACCTGTCCTTGTATGCCGGGGATTACACCGGCGTTAGGATTCTCCCTCGTAGCCGCAAAGGACCCGAGAGCATATACACTAGAAGAATATCCGTCTGTTTCTGTAGACACTGCACCGTCGCAGGGACGGATACTGACTTCACCACCAACGAGGGCTCCTATGGAACGTAATAATTTTTGATCTCTTTCGTAGCCAATCAGAGCAAACACAAGAGCTTTTTCAGTTTCCCACTCCCCTTCCGCATCCTCAATCACGAGACTGCCTGTGACACGATCATAGTTAACTGCACACACTCCCGGGACGATTCGTTTGTCATCGAGTGCTCGGTAGTAGCTTTCTCGGTCTCGTTCGAGATCTCCGCTGTATCCCGTCAGGTATTTTTGCTTTGGCTTACGGAAAACTGATTTATGTCCATTAACTTCTCTGGTTGGATCTTCTACCGCTGCCTTTGGCAAGTCCGTAAGCACCAGATAATCAATTGCTTTACCAGGATGGGCATCTTCGTACCTATGAATCTGATGCAACATAGCCGCCGTACTATTACCCAGCCCCAGCAGGACTATTGGACGCCCTAAAGCAAGTTCCTCATCCGTTAAACGGCGCTGATGCCGTTCTACAATAAGTTTTTCGGGTAATACTTCACTGACAATAGTATCGAGGTTTGAACGAATACGACTGCCATCAATTCTACGAGGATGAG
>JAQGGX010000044.1 GCA_028289075.1 Candidatus Saccharimonadota bacterium
CAGACACCTAGGCGGCATAGGAGTAAAACAAGTTACTTGTGAAACAGATCATGCCGATAAAGAGTCCGACCATGCCTGGTACGAAGAACATGGCATTGAGAAGTTTAGGCCAGAAAAACTAATCACATTACGTGACGTTGGTGGCCTCGAACGAGAAAAGAAGATACTTGCAGATATAGCGATTTCCTTTAAGCATCCGGAACTCCTGAAAAAGTGGGGAGCAAGACGTCCCCAGGGAGTACTGCTATACGGCGAGTCCGGCACAGGAAAAACAATGCTTGCGCAGGCACTTGCTCACGCAACAGGCGCTGAAATGTGGCTCTTGCAGAGTACAGACATTTATAACAAGTGGCTTGGCGAATCAGAACAACGCATTAAAGAAATTTTTAATCGCATGAGGCAGACCGAGACGCCTCTTATAGTCTTTTTTGATGAATTCGATAGCATCGTGAGCATAGGCTCAGATAGCACCCGCAATGCCGTTGCAGGTATTTTTAAGCAAGAGATGAACACTCTAGCTGAACAGAATCCAAACGTTTTAATAGTGGCCGCTACGAATAACCTAGGTGGGATCGATCCTTCGCTTATACGCTCGGGACGGTTTGACCATCAGATTTATATTCCAATGCCCGACCAAGCAGGTCGTCAGCAAATTGCTATTAATATCATTTCTAAAATTACGTCTGACAATGAGACAGAAACAACTATATTTTCAAACGACTTGGACACACGTGAAATTGCTTCGCGGACTGACGGATTGAGCGGTGCAGACCTAGCAGAAATCTTCCGACGTCTAAGTCTATCCAAAGCTATAGAAGAAGCTCGCACTGGCCAGGAACAAGCGCCCATTACCCAGGCTGATATTGTGCAAGAAATACAGAATTTCCGTCAAAATGGCTAGGCTACATGTTTCTCTTGAGCATGTATTCACTAAAAATAGCCGGTCTCGAAGCCGTTAATTAACATTGAGCTTCCAAAGCACAGTCAACCGTAGGTAGCTAAAACCTCATGTAGTAAACTGTCGTGAAGGAGAAAATAAAAAATGAATGACCATATTGAACAGCTCGTAAACTATATACGACAGCATTTAGACAGTGGCATACCCGAGGCAGCTATTCGCCAGTCACTCGCTCAGGCCAATTGGAGCGAGGAGCACGTCAACCAAGCTTTTCAATATATAAACGCCCAAACAGCTCAGGCAAACCAGCAGCAGCAACCCGTTTATCCAACAGCAGACGCTCAGCAGCAGGCCCAGAATCAACCGCAGCAATACGCGCAGTCTGCGCCCGCAAAATACCGCATCTTCCGCGCGGTAGGGGACACATACAAGGCTATACGGAACAATGCCGTTACGTTCGTCCTGTCGGTAACAGCAAGTTACGTTGTTGCTTCAATAACTCTTGCCCTCGTAACGTTATTTACGATGAAGGTTCTGTACGGAGATTTTGGGCTAAGGTTTGCCACAACTCCTAAGCTAATAACCGTCATAATTGGAAGCTTGATTGTCTATACGCTCTGGTATGCATTTGTGTACACCTTTGTAATGAACACACTGTCAACTACACTGTACGACGGCGCAGATAACCGCAAGAACTCAGTGAAAGCTACATTATCTAAAAGCCTCAGAAGCGTGGGGCGGGTAGCCGCTGCCAACACCTTATTTGCACTCGTGTGCCTGTGGCCGTTTACCCTTATGGTCGTTGTACCCTTGGCAATTCTTACCGCCGGGTCCGCAGCAAGCAACAGTCTCTTTCTAATACTCCCAATCTTGATGATAGCGGCCATGGCATGGGGATATATAGCATTCGTTCGCTACGCCTTAGCCCCTTACGTCGCATTATTTGAGCCGGATGTTCCCATCATCAAAACGCTTGGCCGCAGCAAGCATCTGCTGACAAAGGGCGGCCAATGGTTCTTGCTCAAGGGCATGCTGCTGCTGTTCACGATTTTGATTGTCCTTGCCATAGCTACCGGTAGTGACGTTCGGTCAGTGCTTAATACGGGCAACATAGTCCTCAATATATTCCTCACAATTGTATCTATCACCGCGCAGGGAGCAATGGTGATGCTCTACCGTAACCGACGGGTCGTACGAGACACCGTCCAGATAGAAATGAAGCAACAAAGTTAGCAGCGAAGCGCGGACTGAGTCGTATATAAAATACGGTGAGGGAGTACCGGAGCGGGCAACACCGCCAAAGTCCAAGAGCACCAGCAGTGCGGCCAGTTTTGCTGGTTGGTTTGCTAGTGCGCTAGGTAGTTCAGGTGGTAGAATAAACATAAGCGTAAAAACAATCCATGACACAAACACCTGCATACATTGAAATCGGTATCGGCCTCGCTATTGCGACGGCTGTGTTTGTGCCTGCAGTTTTTTGGCTGCGAGCCCGCTACCGCAAAAAGGCAGTCAAGAGCAACATCAATGTCAACGCAGCAATCAGCGGGGAAAAGCTCAAATCCGACATTATCCTGAACTCTATCGAAGATGGGGTCATCCTGATTAATACAGAGAACGTTATTCAGATGTTCAACCCGGCCGCTACTCGCATCACCGGTTGGAATGTCGAGGAAGCAGCCGGACTCGATTACCATTCGGTCATTAACCTCGTGGACGAGAAGACCAATTCATACACGGAAGAGCAGAACCCGTTCACCATGGCGATCAAGACTGGCACCACCGTCAAAGACAACAAAGCAACGCTGGTGTCACGCTCTAATAAGAACATCGGTATCAGCTTGACCGTGTCGCCACTGCATGACGCCGAACAGAAGGTGACAGCCGTGGTAGGTGTTTTCCGTGACGTCACTGAGGATCGAAACGAAGAAAAGCGTCGGGCTGAGTTCATTAGTACCGCCAGTCACGAAATGCGCACGCCAGTGGCAGCCATTGAGGGCTACCTGGCACTCGCGCTCAACGAAAACGTCAGTAAGATTGATAGTAAAGCCCGTGAATATCTGGAGAAAGCTCACTCCAGCACACAGCACCTGGGCAAGCTATTCCAGGACTTACTCACTAGTGCCAAAGCAGAGGATGGTCGTCTGGTCAGTCATCCGGTTGTCGTAGAGATGAGTGCATTCCTGGACCAGTTAACCGAATCACTTCGTTTTGCAGCAGAAAAGAAAGGGCTCCTGACTGACTTCGTGGTTGGCACCAGTTCTGGAGCCGGATCAACAGCAAATGACAAAGTTATTAAGCCCTTGTACTACGTCAATGTCGACCCAGACAGGTTACGTGAAGTCATTACCAATCTCTTTGATAACGCCGTAAAGTACACGCCCTCCGGCCATATCTCCGTAGGACTTACCGGCAACAACGATCTTGTCCAGCTATATGTCCGCGATACCGGTCCTGGCATATCACCAGAGGATTTGCCTCATTTATTCCAGAAGTTCTACCGTGTTGACACTACTGCCACACGAACCATTGGTGGTACGGGCTTGGGACTCTTTATCTGCCGCAAGATTATCGAAATGTATAACGGCCGTATCTGGGCAGAGAGCCAACTCAACAAAGGAAGTACGTTCTATATCAACCTCCCACGCATAACTTCTCAAAAAGCCGCAGAACTACAATCAGTCGAAGCCCAAGCCGGTCCGGCACCTATCAGCTCTCTCACCATGTCCTAATCTCATAGTTCACACCAGCCAGTCTATCTCCGGCGTAGCGAGCAAAACCACGAGGTTCTGTACTTAGGTTATTTTGGTATGGACACTTGGGAGCGGAACGAGGCGTACACAAGGTACAGTGGATTGAGTACCCAAGTGGATAAGCCAAAAACAACCAAGAGGCTAGCAGAGTTCCTATCTCTGATAGGAAGCAGGCTAGTCGGTACAGAATCTCGTGGTACAATAGCATCAACATAAGCTTTATAAAAAACTACGCATAAGGACAGGGGCAAACCAATGGCAAAAATCATGCTCGTCGAAGACGACAATAACTTACGTGAAATTTACGAAGCACGTTTGCTTGCGGAGGGCTACGAGATCGTATCTGCCAAGGACGGAGAGGAAGCACTCGCCCTCGCCGTAAAAGAAAAGCCAGACCTTATTATTTCTGACGTCATGATGCCCAAGATCAGCGGTTTTGACATGCTCGATATCCTTCGTACTACTCCTGAAACCAAAAACACCAAAGTTATTATGATGACCGCGCTTTCCCAGGCAGAGGACAAGACCCGTGCCGACAAGCTCGGTGCAGACCGATACCTGGTTAAATCTCAGGTCACCCTCGAGGACGTTGCTAAGGTTGCCAAGGAAGTACTAACCGGCGAACCAGCCGCGCCTGCGCCAGCAGCTCCAGTCGTCGCCGCGCCCGTACTAGTTGCGACGCCACCCGCCCCAGAGCCAGTTGCTACACCTGCTATGGACACACCAGCCCCAACTCCCGTAACATCATTTGATTCTCCAGCACCAGCTGAGCCTGTACAGCCAGCCCCATTAGCTGAGCCCTTTGCTGTAGCACCTGTCCCAACTCCGGTAACGGAAACACCTGTAGCTCCAGCACCGGACCCGACTACGTCAGCTGACACTTCAGCTGCTACTACGACTCCAGCACCAACTATACCTACCACGCCACCAGTAGCTGCGTCAGCCACAGCAGTTCCAAGCGCACCGGTAGCACCTGCTCCTGGCGCCGTAGATCCCGGTCTCAGCCAGACCACACAATCCGAAGAAGCATCTGTTGACGAACAAATTAACCAGTTCCTGAACCAAGCCGCTCCAGCAGCTGACGTTCCAACCGCGCCAGCACCAGAAACAGTTGCGCCAGTTCCAGCACCAGCAGAAATGCCAACAGAAGATCAAACAGTTATTGCAGCCCAAAACGCCGCCAAGCTCACTGATGCCGTGAATGACATTTTGCAGCCAGCCCCAGATGCGGCTCCTGCACCAATCACGAACCCAGGCGCGCCAGCAATTCCTATGGCAGCCGAGCCTACAAGCCTAGCACCTGAACCCGTTGCTACACCTGTTGCAGACACCCCGGTTCAGCCTGAACCCGTAACTCCAGTTCCAGCACCAACAGAGACAAGTGACCAATCACCAACTGGCAAGAAAATTATCCAGCCGATAACCGACCCAAATAAAGGCCCTGATATTAATGCACTACTCGAGCGCGAAGAGCGAAGAGAAGGTCTTGCAACGCCACCGTCGAACACCGTGGTTAACCCCAATGGGCAGAGCGTGACACCGACGTCACCGACCCAAACCGGTCAGATGCCAAATCCAAGCCAACCCGGCAACGTCGTCAACCCAGGTTCAGACCCGAATTCAATCTCTCTATAGAGTTATATCGGCCAATAAATACCTGTTCTTCTCGGAGGAGCAGGTGTTTTGCTATAAGCTATACCCATGAGACTAAACAAATACATCGCGCAGGCAACGGGGCTGTCCCGTCGTGCAGCCGACGCAGCCATTGCAGAGGGCAGAGTAGTGATCAACGATCACTCCGTCCGAATGGGTCAGGCAGTAGAGAGTGGCGACATCGTCAAACTCGATGGCATGCCGCTTTCGCTGCATTTAGAGACGCAAACAATCATGCTCAACAAGCCCGCAGGCTACATCTGCTCACGTGACGGGCAGGGCGGCAAGACTATCTATGACCTTCTGCCTCCGGAGCTCCATCACCTGAAGCCAGTTGGACGGCTGGACAAATATTCATCAGGACTATTGCTGCTCACCAACGACGGACAGCTAGCCCAGGAATTAGCTCATCCCAAATACCAGAAACAAAAGACATACGAAGTCAGGGTAGCCAAACCATTGCAGCCACTGCACCGGCAGATGATCCAGGACAATGGCATCATGCTCGATGATGGCGTCAGCAAATTTGCATTGGAACGGATTAAAGACGGGAATGACAACGAATGGAAAGTAGTAATGCGCGAGGGCCGCAACCGCCAGATCCGTCGTACGTTTGACGCCCTCGGCTATTCGGTCACACGCCTCCACCGCACCCATTTTGGCACCTATAGTTTAGGAGGACTAAGAGGAGCTACCTATACCCCGGTAGCATAATGCCTGACGTCCGTAAGCGCTCCTTCAATTCGTAAAGCTCTTCTAGCGAGTAGCGTTGACTTGATCAGCAAGACGAAGGAGCCATCCAGCATAACGCCCTTGCGTTAATGCTGTCTTAGCAACATTATCTAAAACAAATGAAGGATCCTGGAACTCTTGTGAATGCTCTCCGATTCCTTGGGGGCGCACCTCGACAATGGGTCGAATAAATCGTTCGTCTGGTTTTGTGAGGCTTTGACGCTGTTTCACATAATCCATTACTACCATTATGGGCTCAACATCTGTATCATCTACCTGATTGAAATAGTCTTCGCGCCAAAGCATAGCCTCAAGACCCATGTCTACAGGTACTCTCTGGCGCTTAATAAGCTGTACAGCCGCAAAGGGCCTACTCCGATCACCATCTATAGGGACAGGGACACGCACTGGCTCATACAGCGTCGCTTGTGCAATGAATAGTCCATCGGACTCAGAGTACTGAGGTACTACGCGTTGCACCGACAATCCATTAGTGAGCTGCTGAAAGACAGTAAATGCCGCTAGCTCACGGTCAAGCAACTCCATAGCATCAGAAGGGATAGCCACGACTGGCATTTCAAAAGGTTTTGTCATAGTTCGATATACTTTGCAGCTTTTGCCCAAAAACGTCAATAGGGAAGGTGCGCTCTAAAATAAAATATTATATACCCTTTGTCAACGGGGTCTTATCTGTTATACTATGACTAATGGCTACAAAAAAACTACCTATCGTTGCAATCGTTGGGCGTGCAAACGTCGGAAAATCAAGTCTCTTTAACGCGATCTTAGACCGCAGAGAGGCAATTGTTGCGCGTGAAGCGGGAACAACCCGTGATTCAATCACCGCTAAGGCAACTTGGGAAAACCAAGACTTTTGGCTTGTCGATACCGCCGGTATCAAAGACCCAGAGGATGACTTTGAATTTACCATTCAGGAACAGATTACACAGGCTGCTGACAGCGCCGATATTATCTGGGTTGTAATCGAGGCAGATATCCAAATCACCGAAGAAGACCGTCGTGTTGCCAAGATGGCACTCAAGACTAAGAAACCAGTATTTCTGGTTGTAAACAAGATGGACAAGAAGCCAAAAGCAGCTCCCGAAGACTTCCAGCGCCTCGGCATCAAGCCGATCATGATGACCAGCAGCACGCAGAACCGCGGCATCGAAGATCTGCTCGACGAACTGATCTCTCACATTCCAAAAGCACAGCTAGAGGAAGACCCAAACCGCATCAAAATAGCATTGCTTGGCCGCCCAAACGTTGGCAAATCATATTTATTCAACACGCTTGCCAAGAAACAGCAGGCAATCGTTGCTGACGTTGCCGGTACAACCCGCGACGTAAACCGCGCTATCGTTCGCTATGAAGGCCGCGAGATTGAAATCATGGACACTGCCGGTATTCGCCGCAGCGGCAAGATCGGAGTCGGCATTGAGCGCTTCAGCGTTATCCGCGCTCTCGCTGCAATCGAAGAAGCCGATGTTGTCCTGATGCTGATGGACGCCAACGAACTCAACGTAGCCCTGGACCAGAAAATCGCCGGTATGGTCAAAGAATCAGGCAAGGGACTCGTCCTTGTTATCAGCAAATGGGACACCGTCGAAGAAAAGACAGCCTTCACCCGCGACGAATTAGTCCCGCAGATCAAGCACACCTACGACTTCGTGCCATGGGCACCGCTGATACTTACCAGCTCAGTTACCGGCCAGAACGTTACCAAACTCTTCGACCTTGCACTCGACATCACCAAGGCCCGCAACGAAACGAAGATCAAGACAACCGAACTCAACCGTTGGCTCAAGATGGTTATCGACAAGCACCCGCCAGCAGGACTCAAGAACCGCAACCCGAAGCTGAACTACATGATTCAGGAAGACGAAAGTCCAACCAACTTCAAAGTATTCGGTGCGCACACCAAATTCCTTCACTGGTCATACAAGCGATTTATGGAGCGCGAATTCCGTGAGAAGTTCGGCTTCGGTGGAACAGCTATCAAGTTCTGGTTCTTTGAAAAGCACGAGACACACAAACACGGCCGTAGCCCAACCAAAGACTAGACGGTTATCTTTTAACTTTTTTTCGGTACTCCTTTCAGGAGTTTTACCGACTTATTTTTTAGATAAAAAGTAAGTCGGGCAAGCTACTTCGCAGAAGTGCGACGAAACCTTTGGTTCTTTAAAAGAACAGCTACCACCTCTTTTACTTGCAAGAGAGTCAAGGTGATGCGAAACTTAGAGCAATGGGATTATTTCAGAAAAAACCAATACAAGGTAGCGTCGCACCGTTATACAGCCTAGGGCTCAACAGAACCGTTTTGATCGTCGGCCTCGGTAATCCGGGCAAAGAATACGACAAAACCCGTCACAACGTCGGATTTACAGCCATAGACGCGTTTGTCAAAGCTACTGAGCTCGGCGACTGGATGAACAAGAAAGATCTAAAGACAGAGCTTACATCGGGCATGCTCGGCGAGACCCGCGTCATCGTCATCAAACCGACCACCTTCATGAACCTGAGCGGGGAAGCCGTCCAGGCAGTCGCTAATTTTTATAAAATAGATCATAGCCACATCATAGCCGTCTACGACGAACTCGATTTGCCGTTTGGCCAGATCAGAACCCGCCAGGGCGGCAGTGCAGCAGGGCACAACGGCGTCAAATCTATGATCCAACACCTCGGCGAAGACTTTGGCCGCGTCCGTATTGGCATTGCCAACGAATTTAGTGATAAAGCCGATTCAGCTGACTTCGTACTCGGTAAGTTCACCAAAACAGAACTCGAGCAAATGCCCAACCTCACCCGCGAAACCACCGCCATCCTCACCGAATACGTCTACGGCAGCCAACTGTCCGCCGAGACCCGCAACTTTATCGTGTAGGCATACTTGAGTAATGCTCAAGAACCTGCTCTACCATAGCGTTAACAACACCTATGCGCTGTATAAACCCTTCTACTTCTGGTGAGCCCGCCTTGACCGGATCTCTAACAACGGGCCTGTCTCCCCGCAAATCAGCACCGAATCGCTCTGCTTGCAACACAATATCATCCACGAGCCCTCCAAGATTTATGTTGCGTAATCTCACCGGGCTAGAGAGGCCAGTAGCGTCGTACTCAGCTTCTGTCAGATAACCTAGCTCGCCTTGTATCTCCATCGCCTCTCCTTATATGTTACGAAGCTTTATAGTGTAGGGTCGGACTGACTTTGGTCGCTCAGATATTGTTCGGCTTCTTCCGTGATAGAAGGTAGGAATTCTTCGAGGTCATCAAGAAACTCACTCAGTACTTCTGTATGCCTGCTTGTTAATTCTGGAAGAATTTTTTCAGCAATACGAATACGCCTAAACGCTGCTGCGACAAAGGGAAGCAGGTCTTCAGCATTGCTTGCTCGCCACTCTTCTGTACTCTTTGGGAGCTGTAAGATAGCTACCTCGTACTCTTTTAGGCGGAAGCCACCAGTTTCTCTGTTCAATCTCATCATTATATTATAACACATTTAGTCAATTAATTCTAGCTGCTTATTGCAGTTGCTAGACGGGTTATGTCACCTTGGTACCATTGCAGTAATTAATCTAATGAATTAAGGAACAATATGCCCGAATCATATGACGAAAAAGAGTACATTGCAGCTGTCGAGGAATGCCAAAGACATCAAAGAATCTTATTTTTTACCGATTCCGATGACATTGCGTTCCGCGAAGCCCACAAAGCCTGGGAACAATTACTCCAAATCTCCCGCCGCCAATAACCCAGCGATTAAGTTGCACTACACTGTCCGCTAAGATATCCTTTAGGTTATAAAGTAGAATGGTGGGCACGAGGGGAGAGCATGACTGCCACAGAAGAACGAGAAGAACGAATTAGATCTCTCGAATTAGCCTTAGAGGAACAACGCCGCGACCATGAAGTCTTTGCTAGATTATACGAGGAAGCTAAAACAAAGAACTTTACTTTCCTCGCGGCAGCATTAGCTTTGCTAGGGTTTCTATACGGAGTAACCCCTGACACCGCCCATACACTGGCAGAAAAACTTTTTATACCCAAGGAACCGTACGGAGTTATTATTTACTTCTTAAGCCTTGCAGCATTTTTGGGGTCTATAGGAGCACTATTATTTGCGCTCAAGCCTCTGCCTTGGTCTACGTCTTACGATAATGACCAAGAAGAGGACTTAATAAAAGATTACGAAGGCTATTTACAGTATATGAAAAAATGCTACTTAAGAGCTTCTCATATAAATATTAAAAGTTATTCGAAGAAACAGATCATGTTAAATATGTCTTTTATACCGCTGCTCGTGGGTGGTATACTTTTATTGTTACTTAAGACATTTGGAGGGTAACACTATGACCAAACTTAAACTTAATGACTTTACTCAATAGTAGTAACCTAGCCCCGAAAGGGGCTTTTTTTGTGCAAAAAATAATACCGTATTCACTCCGGTATTATTTTTATCCGCTGTCTGGGAATAGCAGTCCGAGAAGAATTTATTTCAGCGCACTTCCACAGGGCAGGTACGGGTCTTGCACTTGGGTGCAGAAATGGAGTGAGGACGCACCGCAAGTTCAGCAACCCGTTTCTATGCCAATAGCCTCAGACGTAGGGCAAGGTATGCTTGGCCGTAAGCCGACGCGGTGCATGAGCCATAAAAAAAGAGCCTCTAGAGGGGGTGGGCACCACTAGAGGCTCTTTTATACCCTTCAACCCACCTTGAAGGCCTTCCTGCTGCAAGCAGCAGGCCCACTCAAAGGTTTGTCCGTCATATCGCCACAGCTCAAATAAAACGAGGGGGAATGCGGGGTTAAAGGGATTAGTTTGTTTTAGAACGCGTATCAGTCCCGAAGGGCTAGCGCCGAAGAAAGTGGAGGGTAACAACTTAAATGGCACGCTCTAAAACAATCTAACAATACTGTTAGAATGGGGGGTATAAGGTACGTAAAACATGTTGACCATGCTTACGGGTTGTAATTATAGCAAAAATGTTGTCTGGAGTCAATACTAAATAACTAATTGGACTTATTTACCATTATTGGTCATAACCATATGCGTAATAGTAGCTGGGCTGGTGTATAGTTAAGGTAGTTAAATAAACTGCTATGAAAGTTCAGAAGCTTACTCCCGTCTCAGCCCGCTACCCAGAGTGTCTCCGGAACATTGCAAGCGTACCCAAAGCACTCTACATCCTCGGAGATATTGAACCGCTACTGGCGCGTCCGCGCTTAGCAGTTGTCGGCAGCCGCAAGGTCACTCCCTACGGTAAGCTCATAACGTCTCAGTTATCCAAAGAGGCTGCAGGGAAGGGAGTCGTCATTGTGAGCGGACTGGCACTTGGAGTCGATGCGCTCGCACACACAGCTGCCCTTGAGGCTGGCGGACACACCATAGCAGTCATGCCATGCGGCCTCGACACTATATATCCCGCAACAAACCGACAACTAGCCAAACGAATATTGAGCAACGGCGGGGCACTCATCAGCGAGTATCCCTTTGGTACCGAGCCTTTCAAATCAAACTTCGTTGCACGCAGCCGTATCGTCAGTGGGATCAGTGATGCCGTACTCATTACCGAAGCCGCAGAAAAGAGTGGCACCCTGCATACCGCCAACTTTGCGTTAGAGCAAGGGAGGACCGTCATGGCAGTGCCCGGTAATATCACGAGCCCACTCAGCGCTGGTACCAATAACCTTATAAAAGTAGGGGCACTGCCCGTAACCAACATTAACGACATACTCCTCGCGCTAGGGCTGCATGAATCAAATGAAGCGTACGAGGTACTTGCAGCGTCCAAGGAAGAAGCCGATATACTCCAGCTGCTTAAGGATGGCATGACTGATGCCAGCCTGCTGTGTGCAACTAGCGGCATGGACCCGAGACTGTTCAACCAAACGCTCACTATGCTGGAGATCAATGGCAAAATTCGTGCGCTTGGTGCCGGCCATTGGTCTATAAACTAAGCCGCCAAAATTCCGGCAATCTGCCTACTATATACCCTGAGTGATATCAATATGACTGAAGTATGCGCAGGGAACGCATACTCTTGAAAATAAACAGCTTTGATGTTAAAAAATAGACTTAGTGTTTCTCGCACAGAGAGAGACCAGTCGAAGGGAACGCCATGAGCAGCGCCATGACGCACGGCACCACCAGCCCGGCCACCGCCGAGTTGCTTCCGTACATCCCGACCTCCGAGCGGGGAAAGCCGCACCCCATGTGTGTCGAACTGGACATGGGAGCGGTTCTCAGCCACGCCGACAAGAGGAGGAAGGACCCGAACCACAAGCTCGTATTCACGTTGCACGTGTTCAACCGCAGGGGACGCGCCGTGACCCACCTCACCGTTGAGGGGAACATCATCCCTAAAGAGGACGAGGTAGGCAAGTGGCTCCTGGAGGCGACCGTGACGGACGTCAAGGGGCTGCTCGACGGCATCAGGGTCTTCCACGCAGGACAAGAGCTCGAAGGAGAGTTCAACCTGATCACTGGCGGCTCAGTCAGCATCGCGCGAAACATCGCGATGAACTACGGGAATGTGGCCTGAGCTCACTCGCGCGAGAAGCACTACCCGCCCTGGGGACAACGACGATCTCCAGGGCAGTGGGGAGTTTAGAGGTCGAAGTTTCGGCGATTGATTATCATCCATATGGATGGTACTTCAACTCACCAGAAACTCCTTCAACTCTCCACAAACGCACTCCATGGATGCAGAACTCATGCGAATACGAGTTCTGAGGTTATGCTGATGAGTCCAAAAGGACGAAAGCGCGTACAATAGCAATATGGAAACGAAAACATACATATGGCTCGGCATTTTTATTGGGAGCACAGCCGGGGGAGTACTCGGAATGGTACTTGATAAGGGTAACGCCCTCGGTCTCTGGACGTTACTCCTCAGCACCGTCGGTGGTATTGCCGGCATCTGGGCTGGCTACAAAATCGCCAACGGATAATATAAAAGAACGGCTGCTATAGCCGTTCTTTTTATGCGAAGGTTTTTTGGTGATTACAGCCCTAGAAGCCTTCGAGTGAATACTCTCGAGGCTGATCTTGGCGATCTTGCCTAGTAACTGCTTCAATCTGTACGCCTTCCAACGCAGTTTCCGTTGCCAGTCTACCGCCACCAGCCGAAACAGCTCGATAAAACTCGGCTGGATTAGTGTCCGTTTGCGCGAGCATCTCGCTTGTATGACCAGCTTCAACGCGCGCGGCGCCGCTTAGTGCAGCTTCAGTCCACATAAATCTCTCCTTACAGGCAATTTTTCCCAAATAAAAAAGCCACTTCCTTCTTTGTGTAAGTAGGTAGCGGCCTCGGCATGCGGGGCGTCTTGCCGTGCTTAATTAAATTTGTACCATCTAGTGTTTTACTCCTTCACATATGTGATGTCAATAACAAAAATTCATACAAAATTCATAAAACGTTTGTATGCGGACGCTGATTTGCGTATTATATGCGCTGCATGTAAGCTAGACGTACCTATAAGCATGAGCGCAAAAAATTTAGTAATTGTTGAAAGCCCTGCCAAAGCAAAAACTATACAGAAATATCTTGGAAAAGATTTTGAAGTAAAGAGTAGCTTTGGCCACATACGAGACCTTCCGAAGAAGGGCCTCAATATTGACGTTGCCAAAGATTTTGAGCCGACCTATGCCGTCAGCACCGATAAGAAAAAAATTGTAGCCGAGCTCAGGAAAGCTGCCGCTGGCGCTGAAGTCTGGCTCGCAAGCGATGAAGACCGCGAAGGGGAGGCGATTGCCTGGCACCTTTGTCAGGCCCTCAAGCTCGACCCCAAGAAGACCAAACGTATTGTCTTCCACGAAATCACAAAACCTGCCATCGAACATGCCGTTAAGAACCCTCGCACAGTCGACCAGAACCTGGTAGACGCACAGCAAGCTCGTCGTATTCTCGACCGACTGGTCGGCTATGAACTCAGCCCCGTCCTCTGGAAAAAGGTGCGCCCAGGACTATCAGCAGGACGAGTCCAATCCGTTGCGGTACGCTTGATCGCCGAGCGAGAGCGCGAAATCCGCGAATTCCAAGCGAGCAGCAGCTTTAGGGTAACGGGCGTATTTCTCACTGGGGAAACCGAGTTACCAGCAGAACTCCTCAAGCGATTCGACACGCCAAAGGATACTCGCAGCTTCCTGGATAAAGCCAAAGATGCGACTTTCTCGGTAGAAGGAATCGACCAGAAGCCAGGCTCTCGTAACCCTGGAGCACCATTTACGACCAGTAGCCTGCAACAGGAAGCCGCCCGTCGGCTTGGTTTCAGCGTCAAACAAACCATGACCTTAGCGCAGCGCCTGTACGAAAGCGGACTTATTACCTATATGCGTACTGACAGCACCATTCTCTCCGGTACTGCCATCAAAGCCGCCGAAGACTACATCCTCAGCAACTTCGGTGAAAACTATCATAACCGCCGTCAATTCAAGACCAAAAATGACAGTGCCCAGGAAGCTCACGAAGCTATCCGCCCAACCGACTTCAATAAGACAAGTGCCGGAGCCGACCCGCAACAGAAGAAACTCTACGAACTTATCTGGCGTCGCGTATTAGCGTCTCAAATGAGCGGGGCAGAAGTAAGTCGCACCGAAGTCACTATCGGTATCAGTACGACAAGCGAAAAATTCCTGGCAAAAGGCGAGGTCCTCAAGTTTGACGGTTATCTAAAGGTATACGGTGGCGGTAAGGACGATGTGATTCTACCTTCCATAGAGAAAGGCCAGACACTTGAACGACGCTCAATCGCTGCCGCGCAGACATTTTCTCGTCCGGCAGCCCGTTATTCTGAAGCAGCTCTTGTCAAGAAGCTCGAAGAACTCGGCATTGGCCGCCCAAGTACCTACGCACCAACCATTTCTACCATTCAGACCCGTGGTTACGTTGAGCGCGGCGATCTTGAAGGCCAGAACCGTGAAGCCATCAAGTTCTTGCTTGAGGCAGACGAGATTACCGAGACTGTTGATACGGAGGTATACGGCGCTGACCGCAACAAGCTGTTGCCAACTCATCTTGCCGAAATCACTACCGACTTCCTGACCAAGCATTTCCCAACGATTGTTGACTATGCCTTTACCGCACGCGTCGAAGAAGAATTTGACACCATTGCCGAAGGAAAAGAGCAGTGGGCGCAGATGCTCAAAGGATTCTACAAGGACTTCCATCCATTAGTCACGAAGTCAGAAGGCATCAGCCGCGAAGAAAGCACCCAGACACGACAAATTGGTGTCGATCCCACCTCAAACAAGCCAATCATGTCCCGTTACGGTCGTTTTGGTCCGATGTTGCAGCGCGGCGAGACTGAGAGCGAGGAAAAGCCGGAGTTTGCTCCATTACCTGCAAACACCACCATTGATACGGTTACCCTTGAGCAGGCACTTGAGATGTTCAAGCTGCCACGCACGCTTGGCGAAACCGAAGACGGCAAGCCAATCAAGGCAAACATCGGTCGTTTTGGTCCGTATGTCCAGGTTGGTACCGTGTTTGTCTCTATTAAACCCCACGATCCGCACACCATTACACTCGAAGAGGCCCTCGCACTCTACGCCGAGAAGCTGGAAAAAGACGCCAAGAAGAACATTCAGGAATTCAAGGGCGGCTTAAAGGTGATCATGGGGCCCTATGGACCATTTGTAACCAACGGCAAAAAGAATGCCAAAATCCCTAAAGACACGGACCCCGCCAAGCTCACCGAAGACGAAGCAAAAGCACTCATAGAAGCCGCTCCAGACAAAAAGAAACGTCCATTTCGCAAAAAAGCCTCAAAGTAATAATTACTTCATTCAAAGAAGTAAAACTCATATATAACCACTTATTTTTCCACAGTTCATAACTATTTCGTTGTAATATTGCCAGTTCATATTTTGTGTAAACATGTCCATTTAGTGCTACAATAACTACATACCAAATAAACTTGACTTACAATAACTTATGTTTTAAAATTGTATTAAATATTGTAGTATCATAGATTAAGTAAAGGGAACAGAAAAGATGGCCGAACAAGCAGGCAAACAACTGAACATCGACAAGATTATTACCGACGTCCTAGACACCATCGAACGGGAACGCGAGCGCGAAATCGTATCTCGCCGTTTTGGCTTATTCGACCGCAAAGAGACACTTGAGCAAATCGGTGAACTCCTTGGTATTACTCGTGAGCGTGTCCGCCAGCTTGAAAAATCAGTCGTCGTTAAACTCAAAGGCCAAGCAGGGCAGAAGCAGCTTCCTCATGTAGAAGAACTGCAGGCTACCTTAGTTCAGGAAATTGAAACTTTAGGCAAAGTTGCCCGTATCCAAGACCTAACAGGGAAGTTAACTAATGACAACAGTCGCATCAACCAAGCCCGCGTATCATTCCTAGCTGAACTTTCACCTGAACTTGCTGTTATC
>JAQGGX010000020.1 GCA_028289075.1 Candidatus Saccharimonadota bacterium
CTGAGTGATGCTGAAACGCTCAAGCAAGTACTTAATAACCTCTTTAACTCAAGTGACACGCCAAGTTTCCTGAGCTTCATTGATGTCTTGTCCGGTGGCGCACTGGCTAACTTCTCTATTATGCTTGTCGGTCTTGGTCCATACATTAACGCAAGCATCATCATGCAACTGCTGACGCGTGCAATTCCGAAGCTTGAAGCCCTGAACAAAGAAGGTGAATTCGGCCGTAAGAAGATTAACCAGTACACCCGTATGCTCACGCTTCCGTTGGCTATCATTCAGTCAATTGGTTCTATCTATCTGGTTCGTCAGGCAGCCAGTCGTATCGGCGGTATCGGCGACATTACAGCCAATGCTACGATGAGCGAGTGGGTTCTCATGGTTGCAGCGCTTACCGGTGGCGCTATGCTCCTCATGTGGCTTGGAGAACTTATTACCGAACAGAACATCGGTAACGGTATCTCGCTGCTTATTACGGTAGGTATTGTAAGCACGTTACCAGGTACCATTAACAGCATTATTCAATCTGTCGTTGATGACAGTAGCAAGATGAACGTGTTTGGATACCAGCTACCAATCAATCAAACGCAGCTAATCTATGCCGTAGTCATCACACTTGCCACACTGTTTATTACGGTACTCGTAGTAAAGCTCAACGAGGCTCAACGACGGCTGACTGTTAACTATGCGAAACGCGTGCAGGGCAATCGCTCATATGGCGGTGTCACCACCATTCTTCCGGTCAAGCTGATCACTGCTGGTGTGGTGCCAATCATCTTTGCAGTCGCATTCCTCAGCATTCCGAGCTTTGCCGGACAGCTTATGAGTAGTGCGAGTAGCTTGAGGTTGCAGGAATGGGGCCAGAACCTGGCGCTATGGTTCCAGAACCCATCGCCTCAGACCTTTGCCCAAGGCGGATTTACCCCGTACATATACCCGCTTGTATACTTCCTACTAGTATTCTTGTTTACGTTCTTCTATACCAGTATCACGTTCAATGCCAAGGAAATTGCAGAGAACCTCGGCAAGCAAGGTGGCTTTATTGAAAACGTTCGCTCTGGCCCCCGAACTGAAGAGTACCTGACTAAGGTTGTGAACCGTTTGACACTCTTCGGCGCACTAAGCCTTGGATTCCTGGCACTCGTGCCAATCATTGGTCAAGCATTCATGACGAGCAATATCGCTCTCGGTGGTACCACGATTCTAATCCTCGTCGCAGTAGCGCTTGAGACACTGCGCAAAGTCGAATCTCGCGCCCTTATGGTCACCTATGACCAGTACGATCAACCTGACTACTTCTATGACAGTTCAGCCCCAGCCCAGGCAGCAACTGGTGGCGGCATCCTGCGATTTGTTCCAAAAAAGCTCCGTAAATCTAAAGAGAAGAAAGGTGAGTAATACTCTTTACAATTTGTTGTAATAAGTGTTATACTCAATCGACGTTATATCTGTATGGCCAAAAACAAGGAAGTTATCGAGTTACAAGGAGTAGTTACGGAGGCCCTGCCAGGGACTCAGTTCCGAGTAGAACTCGAAAATGGTCATAAGATCATAGCTCACGTCGCCGGGAAAATGCGAAAGCACTACATTCGTCTCGTACCAGGTGACAGCGTTACTGTTGAGTTGACCCCTTACGATCTTACTAAGGGAAGAATCACATATCGCAAAAGTTGAACATTCACAGAACGGTACATTTCGGGAGAAAACCTGATTCGATAGCTGTCATGCATTACGCATAGGTAACTATCTATTCTCGTTTGCCCCTAATTGCACCATCCTAGGAACGTTCAGCATATTTATATAATTTAAGCAGTGTGTCATTACCACATAAAGGAGCAATGATCCGCATGAAAGTGCGTGCAAGTGTCAAGAAAATTAGCCCTGACGACAAAATAGTACGTCGTAAGGGCCGTTTGTATGTGATTAATAAACTTAAGCCAAAGCATAAGCAGCGTCAGGGGTAAGTATGGCTCGAATATCTGGTGTTACCATTCCTGATAACAAACAAATTCATGTTGCGCTTACCTATGTTTTCGGTATTGGCCCCAAGTCAAGTGCCGACATCCTGAGCGCAGCTAAAGTCGAACCTACCGTTCGCGCAAAAAACCTGACTGATGCAGAGATTTCTCGTATTCAGGAAGTTATAAATGACAAATTTACTGTTGAAGGTGAATTACAGCGTATCGTCGCTGGAAACATCAAGCGTCTGAAAGAAATCAACAGTTACCGTGGCATGCGCCACAAGGCTAACCTCCCATCACGTGGGCAGAGAACTCGCACCAATGGTCGAACGCGACGTGGCCGCAAACTAACCGTAGGGGGCACCGCTAAGAAGGCCCCTTCAAAGACATAGGATATAAGCAATGGCAGAAACATCTACTGTTAAAAAGAAGAAGGCAAAGCGCTCAGTACCAACTGGTCAACTGCACGTATTTGCTACATTCAATAACACTATCGTTACATTTACCGATCCAAAGGGTGGCGTACTCGCTGCTTCTAGCGCAGGTGCTTGTGGTTTCCGAGGCTCTAAGAAGGGTACTGCGTATGCGGCACAAGTTGCAGCAGAGCGTGCCGGTCAGACTGTTAAGCAGCAATATGGCCTTGGTAAAGTAGAAGTATTCGTGAAGGGAACTGGCCTTGGTCGAGAGGCAGCTGTTCGCTCATTATCGAATCTAGATATATCAGTTGAAACCATTAAAGACGTTACTGGCGTACCACATGGTGGTGTTCGTCCACGTAAATCTCGTCGAATTTAGGTAAGTAAATAACATGGCAAGAGATACCCAATCAATCGTAAAGATGAGCCGTCGCGAAGGCTACGCCCTTCACCCGAAGGCTCACAAAGCATTAGTTAAGCGCTCTGTAGTTCCTGGTGGACAAAGTACAGGTCGCGGTTCACGCAACAAGCCAAGCCAGTACTCATTGCAACTTCGTGAGAAGCAAAAGGTAAAGCGCCTTTATGGTTTGCTAGAGCGTCAGTTCAGCAACCTCATGAAGGAAGCTAGCCGCAAAAAAGGTCAATCTGGTGAACTGTTACTACAGTTCTTAGAGCAGCGTGCCGATAACGCAGTATACCGAGCAGGTCTAGCACCTAGTCGTCGTGCTGCACGTCAGCTCGTGACTCACGGTCACTTTATGTTAAATGACCGTCGTGTTGACATCCAATCTATCCGATTAAAGGCAGGTGATGTTTTGATCGTTCGCGATCACAGCAAGAAAACTGAATATTTCAAGAAAATTGACGACGTTAGCCCAACTCCAAACGACACACCCGGTTGGATCAAAGTTGACCGTAAGAAGTTTGAAATTAAAGTAACCGGTCTGCCTACACGTGA
>JAQGGX010000066.1 GCA_028289075.1 Candidatus Saccharimonadota bacterium
AGTGGCTTAGACCGTGCGCTTGATCGTATTAACAATTTCCTTACTCGTAAAAATGAAGTTGTCGGGCAACGCATTGAAGCCGGCAAGGAAAAAGCAGAACAATTTGTCAGACGCTTAGGCACTACAGCTCTTGGCAGTAATCTCAGTGCAACAACCGAATATGCAGCAAACAAGGAAAAGACTCACCGCGAAACCGTAACCAATGACCAGGAACGCGCCGAGCAAGCGAAGAGCGTGTATTTGAACGGTGATTTAAAAAAGGCTACAACTCCTGAAGCGAAAGCAAAAGTAGAAGCAACCGTAGATGCCCTGAACGAACTCATAGAAGCAGCAGACGATAATAAAAAATATGAAGCAGCAGTAGCAAAACACAGCGAAATACTTGGTGCCGATGAACTTGATAAGGCAATCGACCGCTTCACCCGTCAGAAAGAAACCCGCGCACAAACACAGCGAGACGGCTCGACACCAACGAATCGCAAAGAGCGTAAAAAAACTGAAGCTACCATGCAACGTATGGAGTCAGAAGCAGTTACTGCAGCGCTTGACTTAGGGAATGCAGCGCTTGTCAGCTCTGAAGCATTTAAGGCTGAGATGAAAAAGCACACCAGAATATTAGGTAAAACCGTCGTTAAACTTGCTGTAGAGAAATACCTTGATCAATCATCTCCAAGCAACAGGAACGTAAAGTTCCAGGGTAATGTCGACAAAAGATTTGCTAATGAAGCAGCAGAAACCGCAAGGAAAGATGCAAATCTACAAAAAAAGACAAAAGAAAAAGCCGAGAAACACCTACGACACCTGAGAAAAACAGGGGCGAAGCCAGAACGGATAGAAAAAGCCGAGGAAAGAGTTACAAACAGTGAACGCTATGCCCTCACCTCACGAGTACGGGCACGACGTGATTATCGAATGATCCGTGATCGCTCTGGAGACGGCAACACAGATGCAACTCAAGACAAGGGAACGCGAACCCGCGCAAAACGCGCAATTGTAGCTACCGGCAGCGTAGAGAATCGTAGCAAAACAGCTCGAGTAGCTGAAAGAATCGGCAATATCAAAACGGCTACAACCGATAAGCTCAAAGCACCGTTCACCAGAGGCGAACAAAAACGCGCGGCTCCAATGGAGCAGCGAATTCAAGCCGCTGAGAAAAGACGCAAGAACGCACCCGTACGAGCCATGATGCGTAAAGCCACCAAGGAAACATATGAGAGAAACGAAGGTAAAGGCAAAACCGCAGGATCCGCAGGCCGCCGCGCAGCTAGAGAAGCAGCCCAGCGAAGCGATGCAGCCAGACGAGAAGCTGCTGCAGCAGACGCCCGCAATTTCTTTGCAAGGTAACGTTAAACACCCCTGAACCTAGAGGGGTGTTTCCTTATACCAAAACCAGCAACCCATTAGAAATTAAAATATCCCTGGATGTGTCGTCCAGGGATATTTTCCGCTCTAGGAAGGAGAAACCGGAGTTCGGTAGAGACCGAACTCCGCGTGATAATTGGAGCGATCAGCGACAATTATATGCCGCACCGGAGACATACAATCCTTGAAAATAAAAAGTATGTCACCGCGTGAAGCTATATGAGGAAACCTATCTCGGTTCCCTCATTTTCTTACATCATTCCCATGCCCGGCATACCACCGCCGGATGGAGCTGCTGATTCCTTTTCAGGGATATCAACGACTAATGCGCCCATAGTCATGGCCGTTCCGGCAATTGATACGGCGTTCAGGATAGCTTCTTTGGTTACACGAGCCGGGTCGATGACACCAGCAGCCTTGAGGTCAACAAGCTTGGTTGGCTTGTTCACATCAACACCTTGACCTGGCTTGTCAGCCTTGATCTTTGGCAGCCATTCATCAGGGTTAAGTCCGGCGTTTGTGAGAAGAATGCGGAATGGTTGCTCAAGCGCACGCAATAGCAACAACTTCCCTGCTTCGATTGACATGTTGTCATTGGTTCCGACCTGTACGCTCGCAGTCAGGTTGATGAGTGTGACACCACCACCAGGGACAATGCCTTCATCGAGTGCAGCCTTAACGGCAGCAACAGCGTCATCAACGCGGAACTTCTTTTCTTCGATTTCGGTTTCGGTGGCACCACCAACTTTGATGACTGCAACTTTTCCTTGCAGCGCGGCACGGCGCTTTTCTAGGTTTTCTTTGTCGTATTCGCTGGTAGCGGCAGCTACTTGCGCGTTGATCTGCTCGATACGAGCCTTCACCGCTGGGATGTTACCGGCACCTTCGATGATTGTTGTTGAATCTTTGGTGGCAATCACCTTGCGGGCACTGCCAACGACGTCAAGATCTACATTTTCAAAGGTGTAGCCAAGTTCCTCACTGATAACGGTCGCACCAGTAAGGGTAGCGATATCAAGAAGGACTTCTTTGCGGCGGTCACCGAATGATGGAGCCTTGATTGCCAATGTGTTGAACACACCTTTTAATTTGTTCAGCACCAAAGTGCCAAGTGCGTCCCCGTCGACGTCTTCGGCAATTATGACGAGATCTTTCTTGCCTGCCTGGGCAAGCTTCTCGAGCAATGGCAGAAATTCCTGGATTGAACTGATTTTTTTGTCAGTAATAACGATGGCTGGCTTGTTGTAGACAGCTTCCATGCGAGTTGGATCAGTTACCATGAATGGGCTGACAAAACCTTTATCAAAGGTGAAGCCTTCAACGACTTCGCTCTCGAGATTGAGTCCCTGGCCTTCTTCGACCGTAACGACACCGTCTTTGCCGACTTTGTCGATAACGTCAGCGATGAGCTCACCGATAATTGCGTCACCAGCAGAGATAGTAGCGACTTCGGCGACACGGGACTTCTTGCCTTCGATGTCTTCAGCAAGCGTAGATAACGTGGTCAGTACGTCTTGTGCGGCGGCTTCGAGGCCTTTGCGCAGCAACATTGGGTTGTGGCCGGCAGCGATCAGCTTGTTGGCTTCGTTTAGCATGTGGTAGGTCAGTACGGTCACGGTCGTTGTACCGTCACCGGCAACGTCGTTCATCTTGTTGGCGGCTTGCTTGATCAGCTCAGCACCAACTTTGTAGCCCAAAGTTTCGTCATCAACATCAGGAAGATCGACGCTCTTTGCAACGGTAACACCGTCATGCGTTACGGTTGGGTGGCCGTAACCTTTGCTGATAACAACGTTGCGGCCCTTTGGACCCATGGTTGTTTTGACTGCGTTGTAGAGGATTTCTGCCCCGCCAAGTACGCGCTTGCGGGCGTCGTCGTCATAAAATACTTTCTTTGCCATCTCTAATTTCCTCCTATTTCTCAGCCTTTAGTATTGCGAAGATGTTTTCTTCTTTAATAAGTAGGTATTCCTCGCCATCAACCTTAACTTCGGTTGTGCTGTAGCCGCCGTAGACAATACGGTCACCGACGCTGACTTCTACAGGAATGCGCTCATTGTCATCACCAACTCGTCCCGGGCCAACGGCAAGCACGATAGCTACTTTTGGCTTTTCGGTTGCCTTGTCTGGTAGGTACAGTCCGCTTGCAGTCCTGGTTGGTACTTCTTCTTGTTTCGCTACGACGTAATCTGCTAATGGTTGAATATTGACGCTCATGTAGGTCAGGCCTCCTAGTTTTAAGTAACGGTATTTTGAGAGTATTAGCACTTTGACATGCCGAGTGCTAATTCCAGTCCTCATAGTAGCGAATCACTATTAGCCAGTCAAGAAACTATCTCTCTATAGCTGTGTTCATTTACGCTTGAGGTTTGGCGTGCATGTTTATCAAATCTTCATTGATAGCGCCAAGCAAAGACAAGCCAGTGTCTACCCTAAGTTGCAGCTTCTGCCAAGCAACTGGGTCAGAAAAATCAAACTGCACAATCTGATCATTCGTCTGAGGATCAGTTTCATACTCAAATATGCCGCCTGTACGGTTCACAATGTACCGTACTCGCTTTCCTTGGCTGGGGTTTTCATAACAAAGATATATTTCCTCAGGCAGGACCAAATTCTCAGGACCAAAATCTGCCAAACCCTCAGGAACTGGCAAAGCTACATGCAGGCGATCTTCCACCTCAGAGTCTTCACCGTTTCTGACAAGTTCCAGGGTATAACACCACTGCGGGTCTCCCTGCCTGGAAGGTCCAGCCAGTAAGTCCGCGAGGACAAAAATATCCATCGCGCTTTTATCAGAATATTCGCCATTTTCTAAGACAGTTTGTGTCTTGAGATCACGCCGCAAATATCCCTTCACCGCTTCCAGTGCTTGCTCAATTATTTGGCCGCGCATTTTCTCCGCCAGACTACGCGCTGCTTCTGCAGCAGTTTCATTGACGCGCATGATGTCGCTGTCAGCACCGGAACGTTCATGTCTATCCATTTGTTGGGGTATGATAGCAATCTTTTTGCGCTATTGTCAATCAAAGCCTATTGTTGTATAATTTGCCAGTCCACACACCTCGTCCCACTTCGGGACCCCGCACACCGGGAGACAGGTTATGACCGCTCAGGGCAAGGGCACGGGCACCATCGAGCTGCGGCTGGAGGACTACATCCCCGAGGGGAAAGCCTTCTTCAGCAGTAACGAGATCCAGGCACTGATCAAGACGCTGAAGAGCATGAAGCAGGTCGCTGAAGCGATCGTCAAGGCGACCAAGCGCGGCACCATGCTGCAGATCACGACCGACCTTGGTTCACTGAGCGGCAACGCTCGTGCGCGTGCCTACAGCAAGCTCACCAGCCAGGTCATCGGCATCATCGACCACAAGGTCAAGATCCGCCCGACCATGGAGCTCGTCGCCCACACCTGACCCTGAGGGCACCCAGGACACACCCGGACGGGAGCGCACGCTCTACGCATGCAACACAGGTGCGTACGCGCTCCCTCCGGGAACCCGGGCTTGGAACTAAGGTTTATAAGGACCTAACGTGTTGACGACTCCCTGTGAGTCTCCACCCCCTAGCATTATCTGCACCACCCGTTCCAAGCCCAATTCCCCCGTTTACCATATGGGACATCACAGACTATATGTGATGTCTTTTGTTATAATCGGCATCATGCCCAATACAATTCTAATGTGCAAGCCAGAGAGCCTTACTTCCGACAACGGAGTGGATGTTGAGCGGGCTCAGAAACAATGGCAGAGCCTGTACGACACCTACGTACGGGTGCTCGGCTGGGACGTTCGACTGGTCGAACCAACGCCGGGGCTATCCGGCATGACATTTGCATCCCATCATGCGCTCATGCTGGACAGCAAGATCGTATTGTCGCGGCTGACAAGCCCGACGCAACAGGCCGAAACAGATGCATACGAATCATGGTTCAGATCTGCTGGATATCATGATTTCTATAAGCCGGATTTTGCATTCGCAGGGGAAAGCGAAGCGCTTATCTGGAATGATGCCCTCATCGTTGCCAAACGCCCGGGGAACGAAGCTGCTGATTATGAGGCGATCGCCGACTTCCTTAATGTCAGGCTTATTGAACTTGAGCTCAGCGACCCTCGCTATCGTCTGGACACGGTATTGAGTGTGATCGATGCACAGACGATAACCATCTACCCTCCTGCCTTCACCGAAAAAAGCCTTGATACGCTCTACGTTAAAGTGCCCGATGTAATCGAAGCGGACGAAGCAGATACCTTTGCCTATGGACTCAATGCCATCAGTGACGGCGAGCACATTATGATGTCCGACCAGGTTCGGGGCTTGCGTGAAGAATACCGAACCCGCAGTCTGGTAGTACACGTCACGCCACTGACCGAATTTCACAAACGAGGTGCCAGCGTCAAAAGCCTCGGCCTCGAGCTTCGCATCTAGCGAGAGCCCACCTCTGTGATACACTAATATCCATGAATAATGACGCTTCCACCCCTGTATCACTTATTGGCGTACCGATGGACCTTGGCGCCGAAAATCTCGGTGTCGGTATGGGCGCCGACAGCTTCCGTTATCAGCACATTGTGAAAAAGCTCGAAAGTGCTGGTCTGAGCGTAACGGACAAAGGCAACGTCACGGTGGCAGATCGTAAGGACGTCTCTGTAGGCAACCCACGCCTTCGCCATCTTGACGAGATCATCCGCGTCAGTGAAGAAACTGCCGGACTTGTCGAAACAGCTATCCGAAACGGCGAAAAAGCCGTGGTGCTTGGCGGTGACCACTCAATCACCCTCGGTACCGTTGCTGGTGCATCGGTTGCCTGCGATGGCAATATCGGTGTTATTTATTTCGATGCGCATGGCGACATGAACACCGACGAGACCACACCAACCGGCAATATTCACGGCATGCAGCTCGCCTCCCTGATGGGTTTTGGTGCTCCGGAACTCGCCAAGACTTACGGTGATCAAGTAAAACTACAAAAAGAACATCTACTACACATCGGTGGCTGCGACTTTGACCAGTCAGAACTTGATCTGATGGCACGTGAAAACATCAAAGCTTTTACCATGCTTGATCTGTTGTCTCGCAACATGGCTCCTCTGTTCCCGATGATCGACGAACTAGCCAGTAAGGTAGACAACATCTGGATTAGTCTCGACCTCGATTCTATCGATGCTGTCTACGCGCCTGGAGCCGGTATGCCGAACCAAAAGGGTCTGACCTACCGTGAGATTGCAACCATTGCAGATTACATCGGTAAAAAGTGCAGTGTCGTCGGTGTTGACGTGGTTGAGTACAATCCCCTGCAGGACAAAGAAAGTAAGACCGCAGAACTGGCGACCGAACTGATCGCCACATTCCTCGGCCACAATTACAGCTGGTACACCGGTTACCTCGAAGCAAACAAACTTTAAGTACGTCCCTCTTCCCTGTACTATGATGATATGGAAGCTCAGGAATCCCTTTGTGATCAAGTATGCAAAACACCCGAGGAACGGGTGTGTGCATTTCGCGAAGAGATCACTATGCTCGATGCTGAAATAGCCTTGTCGCGTGCAGATGGAAATACAAAAGTGGAAGCTCTACAGGAGCATCGAGAGAGAGCCATTGCCATGCTTAACTCTTGCCGAGTCCTGCAATTTAGTGTTGTGATGGCCAGAACTAACCAGGTTACTGAAGCTAGATAACGACATAATATTGACAAAACGCTTAAGTTAATGTAATATTACTTTTACATATGACAAACATAAAAATAGAACAAACAACTCATCAAGAAACAATCCCTGTCACCTTTACGCAGCAGGAGTTAGTAGAACAGGGCTACGACGAGCAGGCCGCAAGGAGCCACCCCGCTGTGGAGCGTCAATTATTTACTACTGAGGAATTAGTAGAACAGGGCTATGACCGCCTGACAGCAGAAAATCACCCCGGAAACAGGGACAGAGAAAAGAACCGAGAGGATCGTGCCCTCGTTGATGGCATTGCCCTTGCCAGCACTGCGCTTCAGGTTACCGTAAACCGGGATGGAGTCGTACTGACCCCGGATGAACGCACCGACATACAAGATCGACGCACTGAACGTGTTTCAGGCAACCGATAATATTATCATTCATTTATCAAACAGTTCTGAAACCCAGAGCTGTTTTTTATTCAAGTAACATTACTTATTTGCCTGCTGGTATCCATTCTTGTTCAGGTGCTAAGACTGGCTCGGTCCTTTCCGGTGGAACTATGGTCCAATCGGTTGCAGTGCGGACTATGCTGCCGCAGTCATTACGAGCCGTAACACCTTTGGCAAATGATATATCCCCTATCATTCCAACCGAACGGGATGATGTCTCGAGCAAGATGTGGTGTGCTGTCCCGGCTGACTCATCATTCACGCCGGAAAAGTCCGCTGTGTACCTATCTTTTTGATTTTTTGCTGCTATGGCCATGGCGTAGCCGCCCTTGGATTGATTTGCGCCCATTGTCAGAATAGCGTTAGACGGATATACAACGACTTCAGGCCGAGCCTGCTTGCCATAATAATTTATGAGTTCTTCGGCTTTCGGATCTGGAGTGGTCTGAAGTATGACACGAGCCATTGATATTCCATACTTCTCTAATAATTGAGCTTTGGTTAGCTTTTCACTCTTTGGTACTGGGCCCACATCCACAATACGGCAAGAAGCAAACCGACCCGCTATGACGCGTCGCTCGTCACGCAGACTATCTACTTTCTCTAGTACTGCCTTATCCCGTGCGCGCAGGTTTGCCTCCCTAATGCCCGCACCCTTCCTCCATGCAAAAGGGGTTACTACAAGTGCACCAACTAAGAATCCGGCGATGCCAGTAAGAAGAGCAGGCTTTGCGCCTGATCGCTCCCCGCGGTGAGGGTCACTACTTTCGACAGAATCGGTATTACTCATGCCTCCTATTTAACACCGGACACAGTACCTTATGCAGTGAATTAACCGGCAAATGTTACTTGGCGAGACGGGATTGGAGGGCTTGATGAGCTGTGGCGATTTCGTCCC
This sequence comes from Candidatus Saccharimonadota bacterium, assembly GCA_028289075.1. Taxonomy (GTDB): domain Bacteria; phylum Patescibacteriota; class Saccharimonadia; order Saccharimonadales; family JAQGGX01; genus JAQGGX01. The sequence goes on from JAQGGX010000066.1 coordinate 8,370, forward strand.
AAGGGTGCTCGCAGACAAGCAGACGCCCTCTCTCTCGCAGCTGCCGCGTTTAGTGTCACCGTAACTGACCCCGGATGAACGCACCGACATACAAGTTCGACGCGCTGAAGGTGTGTCAGACAGATAATAAAATTATTATTCATACGACAAAAACAGCCCTGAAATCCAGGGCTGTTTTACTGCGGCAGAGGAAATTATTGCGATCCCGCATGTGCAAAGACTACGCCATCCTTACCACCACATCCTAGCGTCACCATTCCTGGTTCGACCTCTGTAGCTTCTTTCTTCACGATGCTCTACTTGATGATGAATGGAGGCAAACCGTCTCCGGGTGGATAGAGAGGCGGAGCTTCCGCTGGAGATAAAATTTTCCAATCTGTTGCACTTGGGTCCGTAGCGCCGCAATAAGCGAAAGCGGTGGTCGATCGATCCAGTTCTTCGTCACCGCGGTGAACGAATGAGTGAGTGGTGGTCTCCAACCAGATGTAGCCCTTCGTGTCACGTTTTATGTCGCCGAAATCCGCTGTATACCTTCCCTTTTGGCCTGGCACTTTCTGTAACTCATTGTCGTAGCGGCCAGTATTATGTGACATCAGGTAAGCGCCTTGGGGATCCACTTTGATTCCAGGCGTCTGTTGCTGAAGCTCAGCTTGAGCATTTGAAATAATCTGGAGTGTAACACGAACACGCGTGCCAGACTTCTCATGCCCTTTTGTGCCTGTACCTTTTTCAGGGACTGGATCAACCTGAGCAATACCACAAGAAAACTTACTGACAATGTCATCTCGTTTGGCCGACAGTACTCTTTCCAGTTCCGACGGGTAATCTTCTGCCCACTGGCTTGCTTCTTCTTTTTTTACATAGTTAATAAA
>JAQGGX010000008.1 GCA_028289075.1 Candidatus Saccharimonadota bacterium
TGGCCGCACTTGTATACGATGAACTTACCAATCAGCGCTTTGTTGTGCCAAGTGAGGCCGGACATATAGGATTTCAGCCGAAGAACCGCGCTGAGTTACGCTATTTGCAGAATTTATGGCAAAAATATCCGAACGCCTCTGCTGAATTCGCTCTTTCCGGTAAGCACGGGTTTAACAATCTCATGGACAAGCCACTCCTTGCAGCCCGCGCACCGAAACTCGCTCGAGCGGTTAATACAGCAAGGCAAAATGATCAGCCTATCGGTGTCGTGCTGTCAGAATTTGCCAGACTTGGCAAAGGATCAAGCAAACGCATGGCACAGGGAATACTTATGCAAATGGGCAACATGGTTGGATCGCTGCTGCGTGACTATGCCGTTACGTTCAAGGCTACTGGCGGCGTCTACCTTACGGGCAGTGTATCGCATGGTATTGGCGAGTACCTCGCAGAACATACAGGCTTCAACAAACGGTTTGTATGCGAGGGTGCCGTTCATGCTGAGTGGCTCAAGGACGTACCAATTTGTCTTATTGACGACCCACACATTGCTGTTGTGGGTGCTCTAGCGCTCGCGAAAGGATAGCTCTGCGGCGAGGCTCTTCTGCACCGCATACAACCGTTCAAATACTAGTGACGTAAACCGCTCTTCTGGTACACCCAAAATATCTTCATAGTTTATGTCAGTATCTTGGGGGTAGACTCTCAGGCTCATTCCACCCGGTACCAGCGTCTCGGATGCCTCTACAAGATCTATTTGAGCTTTTGCATCATTGTCGTTCCGCATGACGGACACGTACGTTTTAACACCTCCCAGTGCACGACACAGCACAACACTGACAGGGGAAATATATTCGCAGGTAAATGCTTCTATTTCTCCAAACACTTCAGCAACTTGCTGCTCGAGCAAAGCAAAGCGTCTCGTTACGATCTGAGCACCGAGGGGTACTGTATCATTGCCAGTCCTGTTCGATGCCGAGGTTTTTAACTTCTCCTCATGAGCCAGATAGCTCTCCCAATTACGTGTACTCGTCCTACTGCATACAAACGCACGAGTCAGATCATCAATAGAATTGAGCGTTTCGGTCAATGTTTCACCCGCCGATAGTGGCCCTATAGCTTCATCTTTCAACCTTTGCATGTGCTTCATTATGAAAGGCACATCTTCACAGTCAATACTTAACCAGACTAAGCATCGACTGTATTGCGTTATTTGTTGTTTTGTGTTAATATATATTGATGCAAAATTCTTATCCAGAACAATCCGGAGAACATGAGGGCGCATATGTGCTCAGAGAAGATGTTGACGAACGGATGTTATGTGAACCCGGCACAAATGGCGAATCCCTCGCCGACCGCCTAACGCACGAATACGGCCCGGAGGGCAGCGGCTGGAAGGCCTACCCCCAGCCCGTCGAAGATGAAGCAAGCCAAATAATTGACCAAGCAGAATTTGATACCGCCACTGAAGCCTTTAGAAACGCCTACTTTGGCAAAGGCTACACTCTTGATGGCGGTACGGATGTTAGGGGTAAAGTAGAACGTCGAGCTGCAAAACCTGGGATGTTATTTCTCGTAGTATACCCTGACGGTGATGCCCATTACGAAGCAACTCGTAACAATTCATAACGTACACACACTATTATGAGTGAACACAGACAATACGAAGGCCCTGCTCAGCAGATATTCCTATCAGAAATTGAAGGCATTAATCTAAACTTGCCACTCTCTCAAGAATTAACAAGAATATATGGCACTCAACGTGTTGGGTGGGAACGTGACCCAAATGAACTTACTGGTATGTCCATATTCTTCAGCAAGCTCATTGGAGCTCTCGGGCATGTCCAGCACGCAGAAGAGGCACGTAGTAAGGTTGTCTATATCTATCCTGATGGTGTAGAACATGCCATTAACCGTGAGCAAAAGGATGGTTTCTAGATATGGCTAAGCATTCGGAGCGGTCTAGAGAACCAAAGGCTAAACGAGAACAACTAATAAATTGGGCTTACAGAGGTGTCTGGGTAGCTGCTGCCCTTGCTGTGGCATTCTCACAGCGTGATGTAATTGATGATGTCGCTCACGCACTAACTAGTAAAACTGAAGCTGAGAAGTCTCTCGAGGAAACCGCACATACAGTATTGGGCAGAAATATTCTTGTACACTGTTTTGATATCCCTGATAAGGGCTCTGATCCTTCTATAAAAACACGAGGTGAAATTCCTGTTATTCCTATGACTAATAAGCTTTATCCGATCATCCGACTTGATACCGTCACGTGCGAGCGATTAGAAATGTTTATGGATGATCCGAGCACAGGCGAGAACGAGAGTGTTAGAGATGCAGTTATGGATATCTCTCACGAGTTAAGCCATCAGCAGGGCCGTGACGGTAACGGCGAATTAGACGAATCACTTACAGATTGTTACGCGATACAACGTTTGTCTGGTGTTGCTCAAGCCCTCGGGGCATCCGAAACGTTCGCAGAAGAATTTAGCCGTAAAACCGCTGAAGTATACCAAAGAAATGTATCGGGTTACGAAATGTCAGCTGAATGTCGCGATGGAGGCACAGAGGATCTTGACTTACATACCTATGGCGGTAATTTTCCTCCGGTGCAGTTTGGGTAGGAGCGAAAGAGACTATCGCATTCACATCAGCGATAGAAGATCTAGTCGTCTTTAACAATTATGCCGAGTTCATTTGCTATGGGACCTGCTAGTGACATTAGTTGCGTTGAGTCTATGATTGCTCCCGAGAAACTACGTATTCCTAAAATCCCGAACATATCAGACGTTCTGAAGTCTACCTTCTTAAGTTTAGAGCCAGAAAATTCTGTTTTCATAAGCGTACAGTTTTGAAAATACACATTTTCAAGCTGAGCCATATAGAAATCCGCTTCATCAAGTACACAATCCTTAAAACAAACGTTCTTAAGCTTAGAGTAACGAAAGTTAACTAAATTAAGCTTAGAGTCTACGAATGTTACGTCTTTCAATGTGCTGGTTTGCAACTGCATACCACTGCCACGTGCGTTCTTGACCAGAACTTGTCTCCATGAGGAGTCAGGAAGTGAAGTTGCTATTAGTTCACAGTTCACGAGCTCTACGTCAGAGAATCCTGTTTTCTCTAACTTTGCTTGCGTTAGGTTTACTCTTTCAAACCTTACGTCTGACGCATTGAAGCTCTTAGCCTGAATACCACTAATATCCTCATCTTGGACGTGCGATTCACTAAGCGTTTCGTCACGGTTGATCAGTTGCTTTAGGCCAACGGCTTTGTCCAGGTCTTTCGGAAGTCGCGGCAAGGTTATTTTCATTAGCCCATGGTAGCACAATGGGTGGGAGATGGCTCTGGGATAAAACCTTTGCATTACTTTCTGACGATGGTGTCAAAGCGATGCGAAAACTTTCTTGATGATCGTGGCTATTAAGCGCTACTGTACGGTATTTGCCTACTAGCGCGCCATTTTAGAAGAGTATATGCGATTGAAAATAAGCCAATAAGAACAAATACGATATTTTGGATGGCGCTAATGGGGCTTTGCCAGGAAAAAACGCCGTTTAGAGCCAACCGAGCAACTATAAAAAGCGGAAGTACGAGTAGCACGCCTGGACGCGTCCGGGCCGTGAACCCCACTAGTCCGCCGACTGTACCGCCTATTGCAGATAGTAAGAGCCATTCCGCAGTTCGTGCCAGTAGCGTTATGAGGTTTATGGGCGTAGTACTATTTGATTGCGGAGCGTGGGCACCGAACATGAAGCTAAAAAAGAGGTACATAACTATGGCAAACACTGCAAAGCCTGCACCGGCAGTTGCTGCTTGTTTAGCTGAACGACAAAAGGCATAGCCGACTAATATTGCTAGCACAAACCAGATTATTTGATTGTTCAGCAGACCAGCGATAAATATTGTGATGATCTCTAGGAAAGATAGACCGATCGTTTGAGAAGGTGAAGTGTCAGAGAGCATCGAGAATAGCCCTAAAAGGACTCCTGAAAAAAGCGTAAAAATAATGTACCGACGTTTCTTCATAGTAAAATTATAGCAACGTTAAGGATGAGAGCTTGGTTAACCAATCGCTCTATAGCCAAAACCAAACTAAGTTATCTCTTTTACAGAGGTATTTTTGAAGATCATAACTTAATAGGGACGGAGGAAGCTATGGCACTCGTTTTGCTCGCACTCCTCCTTCGCTGCTTCAATTCTTCGGAGAGAAAGGACTTCTCCCATCATACTCGACTTGAATGCGTTCAAGTCTCGGCCAAGCAAGGAAAACTCAAACAGCGACTGGCTGTTTTCGACCTACCGGTTCAAGTCATATTTCACCTGCCAAAACAAAAAGACCGACTAAAGCCGATCTTCTTGTTTTGGTGGGGACGAAAGGACTTGAACCTTCACGCCTTGCGGCACTAGTTCCTAAGACTAGCGTGTCTACCAATTCCACCACATCCCCGTGGATTGAACTTCGCATATTATACTGTGCTCGCCCCCGTTATACAACTGCTGATACGCTGAGGGACTTTACTCTGGTGGGCTTTCCCTGATAATGCGCTCACCACACCTGGACGCGCGCTGGAGTTGTAAGGCCCTTCTAAGGGGTTCTATGTCACTTTGTGCGTGCTGTGTTTGCACCTCGCCTACGCATGTCCTCGCTACTATAGATCTCATTCGTTCTGCTCGATTGATATCACTCAGGTTACCTGTAAACTCTTCAAACCGAAATGTCTCAGGCGTACTTAATGAAGGTTCGGGAGCAGAATGTTCAATTGGTTCTGAACGACTAACCACAGAAGTGCCACCAGCCGCTAAGAGCAGCAATGCAACTCCAGCTATTAGTTTGGCCTTACTGTTTAAGACCCCCTCACCCGGTGGCAACAAACGATCAATTAACATGTCCCTGCTCCATTAATAACTGGGCAGTATAGCAAGACAAACCATGGCGTATATTAAATATATTGTTTTTAGGTAGAAAGTTATTAGCGTGGACGCTTGGCGGCGATGTCGGCTGCTTGGTTCTCAAGTGTATCTGGCAAGTGCTGAAGGGTGTCATCATCGTATTTACGCTTCATAGCACGCTTCAACAGTTCATCGGCAAATTGTGGGTTTTTGCTGAGCACCGGGCCATGAGAATAGGTGCCAAAGACATTATTGACGACACAGCCTTCCAGCCCATCGTGGCCATTGTTGCCATCGCCTTTTATGACTTGACCAAAAGCTAGGCTAGGATCATCAAGCGTTGTGAGGCCGCTATGGTTTTCGTATCCGACTACGTGACCCCACGGCGTGTCATACACCGTGTTGCCAATAAGACGGGTATCGCTGGCTTTGGTCTCGAGCGGCAAGAAGCCAATGCCGTTAATGACTTCACCCTCACTAGTTATAAAGTGACGACCAAAGAGTTGGTACATACCGCACACAACCAGCATGACGACGCCGTTTTCAGCGAGTTTATTCAATTGGTCTTTCTTCTCGGCCAAATCATTCTGAATAGCAATCTGACCGGCATCTTGGCCACCACCGGCAATGATGACGTCGACATCCTCAGGAAAGGCATCGCCAATACCGACAAAGCTAACTTTCGTGCCGATTCCGCGCCATTCCAGCCGCTTCTGCAGAATAATACGGTTACCAGTGTCACCGTAAATGTTCATTTCTTTGGGATACAAATGCACTATATGGATGCTCTGCTTGCTCATAGTTCTACCCTCTCTAGCTCGCTACTGTATTTCTTAAGCAGCGAGCGCAGCTGCAACATAGATGTGTAGGTACAAAATATAATTGCGTCAGTCTGCATTTGAGCAGTTAGGAGCTCCAAAAACTTCGTATTATCAGTGGCGATATTCGTAGTGCTGACATCATCGTATTTGAGCCGCACCGCCATGTCGTGTCCTCGCGTGCCGCCACAAATGACCTTGGAGCTAAGCGGACGCACTGCCTCAAAGTCTACATCCCAGAGCCATGACATATCACGACCATCAGCATAATCATCATTGATAGCGATACCAATAGCATCGTAATCCTGTGTATCCAGCAGGCTAAGGGCGTGTGTAAAACCACCGGGGTTCTTCACGAGCTGAAGCCGAAGTGTTGCGCCATTGTTGAGGGTAATGCGCTCACCACGGCCAAAGGCTGGTTCAATTGCCTCTATTGCTTGCTTGGTCACTTCAGTAGAAGCATCCGGCAACACTGCCTCAAGTGCAGCAAGTACGGCGGCGAGGTTAATGGCGTTATGGCTGCCGTCTAATTTGAGGTCAAAGCTGGCTTCTGTACCATTCACATTGACCCGAATGCTATTACCACTGATGTCAAGCAAGCAAGCATCAGGCTCGGCTGCTACGAAATAGGTTGGTGCTTCAAGCCGGTGCATTTGGTCGTCTGTCAGGAACTGTGGCATGAGCTTTTCACTATGGCCAAACCAGTAGGTGTGCGGCGCAGTCACATCAGCCGATAAGCCGCTAATCAACGGGTCATTCGCATTCAACACCACCCACTCGGTAGCAGCAGCAGTGGTCTTCCCCACCAATCGGGCAGTTGTGTTGATCTCGCCAAAGCGGTCCATCTGGTCACGCATGATATTAAGGGCAATCACACCGCGGGGACGAATACGGCGGACAAAGTGCACGGCATGCGCCTCGTCTTGCTCAAACACTGCAATATCATAGGGTAGTTTGCCTGAGAACTTTGCCTTATTGATATGATCGAGATAATCCCACGGACAAAGTTACTACCGGTTTTATTCGTCAGTACGCGCAGACCGTGGGCTTCGAGCAAGTCAGCCATAGCCTTCGTCGTGGTGGTCTTGCCATTCGTGCCCGTCACGACGATCACGCCGCGTGGTAGACGGCTTAGAGTCTTATTGAGAAATGGTGGGTACAGCTTCTCGATAACGAGTCCAGGCAGTGAAGCACCATTAGTGCCCAAAAGCCGGACAAATGCCTGAATGCTGCGACCGATGAATATACAAATAGGAATCATTTCGCTCTATTATACCCGCTTATAGAATATTAGCTGGGCATCTCCATATGTTTTATGGCTCACGACTTCCATAGTCGGCAAATCCGGCACTTCGTAACTGCCTGGCCACGAGAGCACATATACGCCGTCTTCTGTGAGGTGTCTGGTGAGCTTGGCAATAAGACTCAGCTGCAGCTCGTCATATGGGGGATCACACACCACGATATCGAACAGCTGGCTAGTGTTATTATCCGACCAGACCGATGCATTAGCGCGGGTCAGCTTCATACGGTCTTCTATCTCAAGTGACAAAATATTATTAGAAATGGTTTTCTGGGCGGTTTTGTCTGATTCTACCGCAAGCGCATGTAAGGCCCCTCGACTGACGGCCTCTATGGCAATCGCACCGCTGCCTGCAAATGCATCAAGCACCGTGAGTTCAGCAACATCACCAAGCACGTTAAAGAGCGCTCCACGGATCTTATCGCTCATAGGATGCGTGCGGTGTCCCCTGGGCGAGTCAAAGTTACGACCCCGTAAAGATCCCGTGATAACCCTCACTACTTGCTCTCCTGTTTTTCAGCCTCATATACCGCCATATACCACGCAAGCGTGATGTTCTGGACGATAATCGGCCCGAGCTTGTGGCGAACCTGCCATGCGAGCCGTGGCGTCCAGCCTTTGTGATAGTAACTGCTGTACATATCAAGCACGGCGATCTCGCGTGCAGAGCGTTTGAACCATTCAACAATGCCAATCTTTTTGATTGTATCGATATCACGCTTTTTGGGAACTGCCTCGCCAAATGCGAGCGGAGAGATAAGCGTGGCTACACCCCACTCAAATAGACCATGGGTGGTGAACAAGCCTTTAGGGCCCCACATTTTCCAGTTGTTTTTGACAATATCACGCCTGGTGTCACCCGGAATGATAATCTTATCTTTAATTGTTGTACGACTCTCAAGTCCGCGGCCACCGCGGAGTTCTACCAGCTTTTCTTCGTACGGATAGTGGTGTGCTGGCGTCAGACCGTCAACAAGCGCGTGCGCCAACCAGGCGGCTTCAAAGGCAACCCGTTCTTTGTTCTTTGCCTTTAGCTCACTGACCAACTGATCGAAGTGGTCCTGAATAAGCTCGCAGAGTTGATTGTCATCATCGTTGAATGGGTCGTAATAGTGCCATGGCTCATCCTTGGCTGGACTCTTGCGCTTGATAGCGTCTGGGCCGTTTTTGCCCTCAAACTGCAAAATATAGCGGGCAGTTGGGAATGATTTATTGTCAGCCATAATCTTTGACAGATGCCGGCGTGCGACGCGGTCGAACTTTTGGTGTGCGCCGAGCACACGGCCAGAGTATTTTGTAAGCGTTGTTCCTGAATACATAGGGGTACCTAGTTTAAGTTTGTGACGGCCCTAAGGCGTGATACGCGGTTCATAAGATGCTTATATTGTACTAGGTTTTCGCCTTTATCGATAAATGCTTGTGCTGAAGAACGAGCAGCTGCAATCAGCTTTGTATCTGTTAACTTGGCAATTCTAAGGTCTAATTGGCCATGCTGCATGGTGCCGTAAATAGCGCCTGGACCACGGATTTCCAGATCGAGTTCTGCCAGCTCAAAGCCGTCAGTCGAACTTTCGAGTGCACGGAGACGCCTGCTCGGCTCACTGCTGTCGCCCATCATGAGGTAGGCATACCCCTGATAATCGGCCCGACCGACGCGTCCGCGCAGCTGGTGGATTTGCGCTAGTCCAAAGCGTTCGGCATTTTCGATGAGCATCACGGTGGCGTTCGGCACGTTCACCCCAACTTCAATCACTGTCGTTGCGACCAGTATATCCAGTTCGTGCCGCATAAACTGCTGCATTATGTCGTCCTTTTCCTGTGGCTTCATCTTGCCGTGGAGTAGTCCGACGCGGCGGTGTTTGAAGGCTTTGGTGCGCAGCTCTTCATATACTTCCTCGGCTGAACGTGCCGGCATAACCTCGGACTCGCTAATAAGTGGTGTCACCACAAACATCTGACGACCATCAGCTAATTCCTGGTCTATTTTTTCATATAAAGCTTTCCGCGAGTTTGGTGACGTGATCTTAGTGATAATTGGCTTGCGGCCGGCCGGCTTGACATCAATAACCGATATATCGAGTTCTCCGTACAGCGTGAGGGCTAAACTGCGCGGAATTGGCGTAGCGGTCAGCGACAGCACATGTGGCATGTGGCCTGCTTTCGCCTGGAGTGCCTTTCGCTGGTCGACGCCAAAGCGGTGCTGCTCATCGATGACAACCAGGCCAAGTTTATGCATATCGACCTTTTCCTGGATAATCGCGTTGGTACCAACGATAAAGCCAACATCGCCACTCTTGATTCGTTTGTGTGCTTCAGCTTTCTGCTTGGGTTTAAGTCCCCCGACAAGCAATGTCACATGCCCACTCTGACCAAGCGGCTCAAGCAAATCATGAATCGTCTCGGCGTGCTGACGAGCGAGCAACTCTGTTGGCGCCATGAGTGCCACCTGGAAGCCTTGTTTCATAGCCATAACAGCGGCCATAGTCGCAACGACCGTCTTGCCTGAACCGACATCTCCCTCTACTAGCCTGTTCATTGGTTGGGTCTTCTGCATATCGAGATAAATCTGCCAGACGGTCTTTTTCTGCGCATCAGTCAGTGTAAACGGCAGATGAGATACGAACTCTTTAGCCAAGCCTTGATCGAACGGGATACTGATCGCATGTTCCTGCATGAGTTCGTATTTATTGAGCAGCGCTGCCAGAGTAAGCTCCAACACTTCCTCAAAACCTAATCTCCGTTTGGCCTCAACGAGTTCATCGGTGTTACCCGGAAAATGCATCGTACGGAGTGCAGCTGCCTTTGGGATCAACTTTTGCTCCTCTATCATCCAAGCAGGCAAGGTTTCTGTGTAGCTAGGTAGCAGTGGCAGGCTCTCACGAATTAAACGGCGAATTTGGGCAGATTTCAGTCCCCTTGTCTCACGGTAAATCGGAATAATCCGTGCGGTATTCACTGGAAACTCACTGACAAGTTCAACTGAAGGGTTTTGGATGCTCAGGCGTTGGCGCTTCAGGGCAAACTCCCCGGAGATGTAATATTCGCTATCTGCCTTGATGGCAGCCGCCCGGTACGGCTGGTTGAACCATATCAACCGTACACTGCCAGTCTCATCTGATGCTACTGCCTCGGTGATGTGCATGCCACGGCGCACAAAGTGTCCCTTAGCTTGTTTGATTACGGCCTTGATTGTCACCACGCCCGGTTTAATACGATTAATAGGCAGAACGTGTGAGTAGTCATCGTAACGGCGTGGATAATACTCTAATAGATCACCGACAGTGTACACGCCAAGGCTGGCAAATTTCTTTGCCAGTTCCTCGCCCACACCTTTTAGGCTCGTTACATTACTTGTTAGCGTCATTACCCTCCAGTATAGAGGAGAGCTATTAGTTCACGCTACCTTATTAAGACGTCGCCGGTAACGGCTCTTGCACGCCAGCTCCCGCAAATACCGTATTACCTATATCGCCCACAGCCATATTGACTGCCTCAGCGCCTGCTCCCAATCTCTCGGCGAGATCTTGGACACGCCTCAAAAAGTCCCCATCACCCGTTGACGCATCAAGACATTCTTTAGCCATGCCTAAACCCAAAGCAAATACTTCCCCTGGTCTCATAGTACTCATAAATCCCCTCGTAAAATTAGCTTATACGTCAGGTATAAATCACAATTGTGAGGTAGTCAACATTTTTTGAATCATTTTGCAAAACGTCAATAAACTATCTCGCATATGGTATTTTTTGGTTATTTTGCTTTTTTGACGAGTAGGAATGTGCTCGGGCCAAAATACATTTTGGCTAGAGCCGGCTGCATGAGTTGCTCGGCCAGGAGCATAAGCGGGCGCGGTACAATTTTCTTTACCTTCGGACTTCTAAGGTTTGACACTGACAGTGTTCGCTCTACCTTAAGGCCAGCGTGTGCAAGTTGCTTGATGATGGTTTTCGGGTTGTGGTTTACGAAAGCAATTTCCCCAATATGCTGGTTTTCCTTTGACCGAATATCAACCGGATCAAGCGGCAATGGTCGGCCCCGCAATATATGTTTGATGCGGTTAATCGCATGACCATAGTTCGCCACCTCGAGAATTAGATATCCATCCGGGGATAGGACTCGTGCGAGCTCACGAAACTCAATCGCGGGATCAGGAATATGGTGGATAACCCGTATCATCGTAATAAGATCAAGTTCGCCCTTCTTGAAGTCCAGTGCATCTGCCTGCATAAGCTTACGATCAATTTTGGGATGATCACGCAAGAAATCTTTGGCTATAGCGAGCTGCTGCTTCGATGGTTCTGCTAGAGTTACGTGATCTGTGTATTCCTCGAGCAACAGGCATAAACGCCCAAAGCCGCCGCCAATGTCTGCTCCGCTACGAAAATGCTTGTCTTTCAGTAGCGTGCGGATCGCTAGTTCTTCGGCTTCGTGCTCGTACTCACGGCCTTGCCAGTACTGGAAGTAGTCATGATTTGGGTCATTGTACTGATCAGCTCGTTTTTTGGTTTTTTTCGGTGTCATGTTGATTGCGACTGCTTTAAGCTTGTTCGACGAGAGCTGAGTCTTTGAAAGCTTTGCCTTTACGAATCAGTAATCGTCCGTTCTGGAAGTCGCTTTCCTCTAAATTGCCTTTGGTAGTCTTTTGACCGTTAATAGCGATGGCATTACCCTCAAGCAAACGGCGGGCATCACTCTTAGAATTGGCAAGTTCAGTTGCAACTAAGATATCCAATAGGTCATCGCCGGAACGGGCCCGCACGCTCGGGATTTCCTTGCGCAGAGCAGTTAGGGATTCTGGGTTTGCATCCGCTATTGAGGCTTTGGCAGTGAGATATGTCGTAACTTCTTCGGCAATGTCCATTTCTTTCTGACCGTGTGTCAGTCGAGTGACTTCTTGCGCTAGGCGTGTTTGTGCAAATCGCGCACGCTCATCCTGGGTATGACGAGTCATAATTTCATCAATCTCGTCTTTGGTGAGTTCAGTGTAGATCTTGAGATACTCTTCTACGCCTTGGTCATCCACATTGATCCAGAATTGGTAGAACTGTGTTGGCGTGGTCTTGTTAGGATCAAGCCAAACAGCACCTTCCTCAGATTTGCCGAACTTTTTGCCAGTGGCTTTGTTAATAACGAGATTGAGTGTAATCACATCGACTGCCACACCACGGGCACGACGAATTAGGTCAACACCCGAGAGGCAATTGCCCCATTGATCGGAACCGCCAAGCTGCAAGGTAACGTTTTCTGTGTCATATAGATGCAGGTAATCCATACCCTGAAGTATGGTGTAACTGAATTCAGCATAGCTGATACCACCACCACCTTCGCCAAGACGGTTGGCAATGTAGTCGCGCTGAATGAGCGGAGTCATGGAGAAGTGTTTACCAATATCACGGAGGAACGCAACAACAGAGAGGTCTTTGGTCCAGTCAAGGTTATTAACGAGTTTGAAATCATGGCCAGTAAGTATTTTCTGAAGCTGTGCTTCAGCATTCTTCACATTACGTGCAATAGTTTCTTCGTCTTGAAGTGGCCGTTCTGCGTCTTTGCCGCCCGGATCACCGATAAGGCTGGTTGAACCGCCAGCCAGCATAACGCCCTTGTATCCATGCCGCAAGAATGTCCGCGCAAACATCATGCCAGCGAGGTTACCAATAGCCTGTGAATCTGCCGAAGCGTCAAACCCCATGTAGAATATTCGTTGCTTTGTATCGAGCTCAGTAATATCGCGTAGCGTGGTCTGGTTAAGGAAGCCTCGCCACTGCAGTTCTTCGGAAAGTGTCATATTTGCCATGGCATCAAGTATATCGTATCTCCTATCAATGACCACAATTTGCAGTTGTTTACTGACGATGTTTGCTATAATAAACGTTAGCTATAAGACGTTTTAAGGGAGAACATACTTATTCATGAATGATTTTAACCGTTCGCGTCGGCCTGCCTCAAAGGGTAGTGAGCAGCTTGGTCGAAAAACCAAACACACCTTTACCACCAAAAGTGGCCAAACAATCAAAATTAATCGCAGCTTAAGCGAACGTATTATGGCTCGCAAAGATGCCTATGCACGTAAACGCGCAGAACGTCTTGCAGGCATGCCGAAGTCGCCAGTAAAGCGGTTCTTCTACCGAATGCAACCAAAACGCTTGTATGCCTACTGGTTTAGCCGTGAGGGCGGTATTATGGCCCTTAAAATCACCGGTATCGGTATTATTGCCGGATTCTTACTACTTATTGGCTTATTTGCCTACTACCGCAAAGATCTCCCTAACCTTCGCGACATTTCAGGTAACAACATCGGTGGAAGCATCCGCTACTACGACCGAACCGGACAGACACTTCTATGGGAAGACTTTGATGCGGTTAAGCGCGTGCCTGTACAAGACGACAATATTTCTCAGTATGTTAAAGATGCGACCGTTGCGGTTGAAGACAAAGACTTCTTTAAGCACGGTGGTTTTGACGTACGAGGTATTGCCCGTGCTGCTGTTAAGAATGCCGTTGGCAGTGGTGACGTACAGCAAGGTGGTTCAACGATTACCCAGCAGTTAGTACGATTAACCCAAACAGGTGTCGGCCAGGAGCAGACGTATCAACGTAAGATCAAAGAACTTATCCTCTCTATCGAGCTGGAACGTAGCTACAATAAGAAGGAAATCCTCAACGGTTATTTGAACGCTGCGCCATACGGCAATATCCAATATGGCGTTGAGACAGCCACTCGTGATTACTTCCAAAAATCAGCCAAAGATTTGACTTTGGATGAAGCTGCATTCCTTGCGGCAATTCCTAAATCTCCATCGTACTTCTCCCCATATGGTCCACGTTACGACAAAGAAGCCCTCGTAGGACGTCAGCATTACATTCTCGATCTTATGGAGCAGCAAGGCATGATTACTGCTACTCAGCGTGATGAAGCCAAGAAAACCGATACGGTTGCTAAGGTAAAACCTGTTAAACCTAAATTCGACGGTATTACGGCTCCTTGGTTCGTCATGGCGACCAAAGAACGATTAGAAGAAAAGTTCGGCGACCAGACGGTGAGACGCGGTGGCTGGAAAGTCATCACTACCCTTGATATGCCAAAGCAGCGCATAGCCGAGGATGTTGTGACGAAGGGTCTCACACAGATTAGACGCCAAGGCGGAGATACAGCAGCTTTTGTTGCTGAAGATGTTAAAACCGGTCAAGTAGTGTCGCTCGTGGGAGGGTCTGACTTCCGGAACGAAGACTACGGCCAGAACAACTACGCACGTTACCGCTTGCCACCTGGATCAAGCTTTAAACCATACGACTATCTTGCACTTATGGAGCACACAAATGACTTCGGTGCCGGTTCCGTACTCTATGACACGCAAGGGCCAATCGACGGCTATCCTTGTACGAACAAAGCTACCCCTAAGGCAGATAAGAACGCTAACTGTCTGTGGGACTACGACCTAAAGTATCCTGGTCCTGTAACGCTTCGTTACGCACTGGGAGGCTCACGTAACGTTCCGGCTGTAAAGGCAATGCTTACCGTTGGCGTTGATAAGACGATCGAAACGGCCGAGAAGCTTGGACTTGAGAGTGGATATAAATGTTACCAGGACGAGCAGCTTACAAAAGACGGCCAATGTTACGCATCATCAGCTATTGGTGACGGTGCCTTCCTTAAGGCTGATGAGCACATCCATGCATATGCGACTATTTCGCGTAACGGAAACAAAATTCCTCAGACCTACATTCTGAAAATTGAAGATGCAGCCGGCAAGACCGTTGATGAGTGGAAGCCAAGCAAAGGCGATCAAGTCGTCCGTGCTGACGCTGCATACATTGTTGCCGACATGATGTCAGATCCAAACGCTAGCTATATGAGTAACAAGCCCCAGCGATACAAGAACCACAAGTTCTCAGTAAAAACTGGTACGACAAACGACAACAAAGACGGTTGGATGATGGGCTTCTCTACCCAGTACTCAGCAGGTGTATGGGTGGGGTACCACAACCGCCAAAAAGTAATGAGTGGTTTCATGGAAAACATGACACAACCTATCTGGCAACAATGGATGCAACGAGTCCATGCCGACCTGCCGGCAGAAGAACGGCAAAAACCATCTACCGTAAAGACTATGCCTGCTTTCATCGTGCGTAACCACGTTGGTACGAGTTCAATTGAGCCAAGTCCTACGAATGACCTGTTCCCTGCTTGGTTTGAGCAAAAGAAAAAGGCTACCAGTGCTAAGCGAACTATCGATGTTGTTTCTAACAAGCTCGCTACCGACTGTACACCAGAACGAGCACGTAAGGAGATAACAGAAGCAAGTGCCGATAGCTTCTCATCGGATAAGTTTGTAAATCAGACTAATGCTGATGCCAATGCAAAAGACGACATCCATAAATGTGAGGACGCCAAACCGACCATAGCCATCTCGAGTGCACCGCCTGCTTGTAGCGGCAGCTGTACGATGATTGTCACCGTAACACAAGGTACTCATGCATTATCGGGAGATAAGTATAAAGGCACCATCAATGTCATCATTGACGGACAAGTTGTCCAGGCGTTCTCTGCTGACGCGTCAGGACCACGTTCACTTACCTTCAACTATACCGGTACGGGTAGTAAGAGTGTGAGAGCAGAGATTGTGGATAGCGTCTTGTATGACGGTAGTGATACGACAACAATTGACTTCGGTAGTGGTGGAACCGGTCCTGGAGGAGGAGGTGGTGGCGGTGACTCCGCCCCTTTACCCTAGATCGTCCCGGCGCCATTGGCGCGGCAACAACGATTAGTTGGCATGGAGGCGAAGCTTCTTACACCGCATACGTTAGAATGCCAGGAAATAATAGCTTTAGTGCTTCCTCATCCTGTCGAAATATCCGAACTACATCGTGCGTTATATCGACAAGCAGGAATGGAACATACCAAGTATATATCCGTGACAGTCAAGATAACCGTAGCAATATAGTCACTTTCAGCAGATAGCTAGTCAGACTGCTGGGCATAATAATACAAACAGAGGAGTGTAGACTCCTCTGTTTTTTACTAGCCTGTACTCTTAACTGTTTTTAGCACTCGTAAGACGACCGAATAGCATTTTGCCCGATTCAGTCTGATGCATCCGAGTTACCTCGATCTCGACAGTCCTGTCAATCAAATGAGAGCCGTTATCAACAACAATCATTGTGCCATCTTCCATGTACCCTACGCCTTGCTTTGGGTTGCTTCCCTTTTGCAGGATCTTTACCGTCTTACGGTCTCCAGGAAGCGCAACAGGACGTAGGTTCTGGGCCAGTTCATTTACATTCATAACTCGAACGCCTTCA